>JANXYE010000440.1 GCA_025350285.1 Chloroflexota bacterium | reverse complement strand
TGTTCGGGGCCGCCCACGAATCGGGCGTGAGGCCATTCGGGAAGATGTTTCCGCCCGCGTAGCCATCGACGATGACGCTCAGGCCCAGGTAGGCCAGCACGCCGCCGACGATGATCGCGATTATCAACTTGACCATGCACGACCCCCGCAAACGTCGATCCTAATTCCCAATCGGGCCGCGAGCAATTCAACCGCTGCCCGCGGGAGCGCCTACGACTCGGGGTTCAGCCGGAAGGCGCCGATGGCGGCGATGATGGCCTGCGTCGTGAGGGACCTGCCGAGCAGCTCGTCCAGGTAGAGGAGATTGAACGCCTGCCCCGTCTGCATCCCCGCGGCGCGGGCGAGGACCGTCACGTAGGCCTGGGCCAGGGGCTCCGCTGGGGTCTCGTTGGCGAGGCCCGAATAGGCGGCGGCGACCAGGTCGGAGAACGACTGGACCTGCGACGTGGTGCCGGGGACCGCCCTGCGGACGCCCGGGCTGGGGAGGATGCCGATACTTTCCGGCACGGCTCTGCCGCTGTTGATCATCGCCACCGCGTCCACGTTCTGGTCCTTCGTCAGAGGCGTGCCATCATCGACGATCTCCGGGTTGGCGGTGGCGAAGGTGATGTAAAGGAAGGTGTCCATCGCCGTCGCGGCGATCTCCTCGAACTTGCCGGACGACGCGTCGCAGTGGATCGCCTATGCGCGAGGATGGGCGCGATGTGGTCGATGCGGTCGCCCTCGATCGAGGGGTTCAGCGAAACGATCCGGCGGCCATCTCGCGTAAACGTGACGCGGGCGAACAGTTCCGGCGCGTCCGGCGGGGGCTGAAAGGCGATCAGCGCGGCGGGTTTGCCGGTGCAGTTGTTGGCCGTGAGGAGCGAGTCGATTGCGCCCTCGGCGTAGGTCCCGGTGAGGGCCGCCAACGCCGCCCGCGCCTTCGCGCTCGGCATGATGTCCGCGGGCATAACGTCGAAGCGGTCGAGCGCGCGCTGGCGCGTCGCGTCTGTGGCGCCACGTATGCGCAGATGGGCGTCCAACGCGGCGCGCATGGCCGCCGGGTCGCGGTCCGCCTCGCTGGGGGCGCGGACATGGCTGCCGTCGATGAGCCTGGTGTCCGTGATCGAGAGGGCCTTGGACGCCAGCAAGGTCTCGGCCGGCGAGAGGTCGCTTTCGATGTCGGCGGTCAGGTCCCCCGGTTCGCCTTTGCGAAAGCCTTTCTTCGCGACCTTGAGCGTGCTCCCTGTCGGGATGAGCTCCTTGATGTGGAGGAGGATGGTGCGCGGACTGTCCTTGTCGATCTCGGCGGTCTGAACGAGGATGCGCTTCTTCGTTGACTGGGCCGTGTACGGATCGGGCGCTTCGATTTCGAACAGCGAGGCCAGCGGGACGTTCGTTTTCGCCAGTTCAAACGCCTGGTCGAACGCTACCCGGATGGTCGATGTGACGCCCGGGGCGTTGTTCACGACATCGCGAGTGGCCTTCGCTTTCGCGACTTCCGGGATTGGCTTCGGCGTCGAACCACCGCCGCAGGCGGTCGCGATGGCCATGGCCATGGCCACGAGCAAGAGACCCGTCCATCGGACTGTGCGCGAGCGCAGAATCATCGCATCACCGGCAGCTGAGCGTCTGCCTATCCTACGCTCACGTGCGCTGCCGGGATCGAGGCTCCTGGGCGGCGGGCGTGAGCATGGGGCCGCTTCCGTGAGGTCGCGGTACTGTCCGCCCGACGCCCGACACCTCGGGGGAGGGGCGGCACGACGACGGCGATCAGCGGCCGGTGTACTCGGGCTTACGCTTTTCGGCGAAGGCTCGCGGGCCTTCCTTGGCGTCTTCGGTTGCCATCAGACGGGTGAGCAGCACGTCTTCGTAGGCGAGGCCGTGCTCGAGGGGCATATCCTGGCCGCGCAGGATCGCTTCCTTGGCCGTGCGTACGGCGAGCGGCCCGCGTTCGCAGATCATGGCGGCGATGCCGTGCGCCTTCGCCATCAGTTCTTCGCGCGGGACGATGTGCGAAATCAGGCCGACCCTCATAGCCGTCTCCGCGTCCATCTGGTCGGCCGTGAGGATGAGGTAGTTCGCCCAGGCCTGGGGGATGGCGCGCGGCAGGCGCTGCGTCCCGCCGGCGCCGGGCATGATCGCCCAGCGCACTTCTGGGAGCCCGAATCGTGCCTCGGGCGTCGCGATGCGGATGTCGCAGGCGAGCGC
>JANXYE010000438.1 GCA_025350285.1 Chloroflexota bacterium | reverse complement strand
GGCGGGACGCGCGTTCACCGGCTGGACCTTCGAGCAGCCGATTCCGCTCTACCCGTACGGGATCTACCCCACCCACTTCGTTTACCGGCCCGAGGACCACGACGATAGCGAGAAGACGTTCCTTGGGCATACCGGCCGCTTGAATGGCGAAGACGTGATCGACATCATCGTCCGCCAGGACGCGACCGCCCACTTCCTGGCTCGCCACCTGTACAACTTCTTCGTTGCCGACGAGCCGCCAGTTTCCGCATGGAGCGTCTCCGAGCCGCGAGATCCGGCCGCTATCGCCGCGCTGGTCGATGCGTACCGCGCGTCCGATGGCGACATCCGGTCGGTCTTGCGCACGCTCTTCAACAGCTACTTCTTCAAGGAGGCGCGCTTTCAGCGGGTGAAGTCGCCGGCCGAGTTCATCGCGGGCGTGCTCAAGCTTTCCGGCGGCCTGCGCCAGCCAGAGCCGGCGTTGGCGGGGATCGGGTTCGCCTGCCAGGTGATGGGCCAGGCGCTGTTTGACCCGCCGAGCGTGGAAGGATGGCACACCGGCAAAGAATGGATCGACGGCGGCACACTCGTGGAGCGCGTGAATTTCGCGGTCGGGAAGATTCGCGATCCTCGCGCCCCGGGGGTGACGGCCGTGACCGATCGGCTCGCCGCGGAGGGAACGCGGATCTCGCCCGATTCGTTCGTGGAGCGTTGCCTGGAGCTCGCCGGTCCGGTTACCGCCGGCGCCAACACACGCGCCGGCCTTCTCGAATTCGCGAGCAGCGGGGGCGACCTGCGATTCGAGGACGCGGACGCCCGCACGGAGAGCGCAAGCCGCGTGGCCCGGATGCTGTCGCTCATCGTGGCCGCCCCCGAGTACCAGTTTTGCTGAGCCAGGAGGGAACTCGCATGCCCGCAACCGCAAACGCCAAAGCTCCTGTCCTCGTGATCATCCAGCTCACGGGCGGGCTGGACTTCATGAACACCCTGATCCCATACAGCGAGGGGATCTACTACGATTCGCGGCCCGTCGTCGGCATCCCCAGGGAGACCATGCTGCCAATCAACGGGACGCTTGCTTTTCATCCCGCCGCCTCGCGCTTGAAGGACCTCTTCGACGCGAAGAAGGTGGCTGTCGTCCAGGGCATCGGTTACGAAAATTCCAGCCGGTCACACTTTCGCGGCATGGATATCTGGCACACCTGCGAGCCAACGAAGATCGCGACCGAGGGTTGGGTGGCCCGTCTCGTCCGCGAACTCGACTCGGAAAGCGCCAACCCGCTTACCTGCGTAAGCTTCGGCCGTGGCCTGCCGCGTGCGCTGGCGGCGCCGGGTGTGACCGCGACCTCCGTCGGTGACCTTGATAGCTACGGCCTGATGACGCCCGTGCAGGTGCGGGAGGAACGGGAGAGCGACCTGCTGCTCTTCAAGCGCATGTACACGCCCGCGCTCGGCGCCGGCCTCGTCATGGATTACCTCGCCCAGACTGGGCGTGATGTGCTCAAGGGCGCCGATCGGCTGAAGGAGGCTCCGGCGAAGTACAGCACAACCGTCGAGTGGGGCAGCAACCCGATCGCCAAAGCACTGCGCGACGTGGCCCGCGTCCACACGGCCGGGCTTGGCACGCGCATCTTCTATACCCAGCACGCCGGGTACGACTACCACTCGCACGAGCCCCAGAATCATGGCCGCCTGCTCGGCGAACTTTGCGGCGCCATCTCGGACTTCCTCCAGGACCTGCGGGACCACGACGCGGCCGACGAGGTCACAATCCTCGCGTTCACGGAGTTCGGCCGGCGGATCATCGACAACGGCTCCGGCACCGACCACGGCTCCGGCGGTGGCGCCTATATCATCGGCGAGCGGGTCAACGGCGGCCTCTACGCGGAGTACCCTTCGATCAAGCGTAAAGACTGGCTCAACGACGAGGACATGCGCCATACCATCGACTTTCGCGGCATTTATGGCACGGTGGTTGAGCAGTGGCTCGGCGTTGACCCCGTGCGGATTGTCGGTGGGCAGTTTGAACAGATCCGCCCCTACCGGGAGGCGGCGACGGCCTAACGCCGGACCGATTCAGGAAGGAGTAGCACCCGTGGCCAAAGCGTACGCCCTCCTCAGGGCCGGCTTCCCCTATCTCACAACGCTGGGCATGAGACGGGTGACGAGCTTCGCGACGGACCTCGCCATTGGCGACGAAGGGCGCCTCTACGTCCTCTGCCGGGCCGAGATCGCGCCCCACATCCGCAAGCTCAACTGGGAGGACGAGGACCTCGGCACGATCGACGGGCCCTTCGTCTGGCCGGCGAGCCTGGTCCGCGACCGGGCCGAGAATCTCTACGTTTCCGACGAAGGCGCCCACACGATCCAGGCGTTCACTCGCGACGGCGAGCTGCTGGCGAAGTGGGGCAAGTTCGGGACCGCGCCGGGAGAACTCAACCGTCCATCCGGACTGGCCTTCGATGCCGATGAGCATCTTTTCGTCGCCGACACTCAGAACCACCGTATCCAGAAGTTCGCGAAGGACGGGAGCTTTTGCGCCGCCTGGGGTGGGTTCGGCAACGCGCCCGGCGAACTCAACATGCCCTGGGGCATCACCGTCGATGACGCTGGCGACGTTTACGTCGCCGACTGGCGCAACGACCGGGTGCAGAAATTCGAGGCCAGCGGCCGGTTCATCATGTCCATCGGTCGAACGGGCAGTGGCGAGGGGGAGTTCAACCGCCCGTCCGGTGTAGCGGTCGATGAGCACGGCGACATCTACGTCGCGGACCGCGGCAACAACCGGGTTCAGCTCTTTGACCACCGGGGCCGTTACGTGGAGAAGTTCATCGGCGACGCGACCCTTTCGCGGATGGGCAGGCAGTACGTGCTGGCCAACCACAAGACGCTCCGGCTGCGGGAGATGACCACTCTTGAGCCGCAGAAGCGTTTCCGCGCACCCACCTCCGTCCGTTTCGACAGTGAGGGCCGGTTGTACGTGGCCGACCAGGGATCGCACCGCATCCAGGTCTACCGCAAAGACGCGTTGGCCCTTACCCCCGACCAGATCCTGCCGGAGCAGGCGGCGCCCACACTGATGACCACCTGAGCCACAATCCGAGACGAGGGCCTCAATCATGCCGATCATGTTTGGGTTCAGCGGGCACCGCCGTCAGCAACTCGTGGAAGAGTTCCGCAGGATGACGGAGGAGCTACCTCGCCTGGGCGTCGAACGCGCCTGGCTGACGGGCGATCTCGCCGACAACCGCGTGGGGCCAGAGAGCGACCTGGAGTTCGTCCTTGTCCATGAAACGGCCGAGCGGTTCCACCGCCGTCCCGATTTCTTCTCGACGCACCTCCGGCCCGCCGTGGGCACGCGGTTCATCGTCTACACGCCGGCGGAGTTCAACCAGCTGAGGGCGATCGACCAGATCCTCATCGACGCCTGTCGCGCTGGGGATGAACTCCTTGGGTAGTTCAGCGCAGCCATCAGGGCAGCGCGCGCGGAGTGCGCCGTGGGTGCGGCAGGCTGAATACGACCTGGCGGGCGGGCGGTTCGCCGCCAGCGGTGGCTACCATGCCCTGGCCTGCTTCCTTTCTCAGCAGGCCGCCGAGAAGGCCGTTGCCGCATTCCTCTTCGCGAAAGGCGCGGAACGGGTCT
>JANXYE010000410.1 GCA_025350285.1 Chloroflexota bacterium | reverse complement strand
CCGGGCCGCCGAGGTCCGCCTCCCGAAACGGGACGGCTCCCGGCCAGCCCGCTCCATCAAGTCGCGATTTCGCCAGGCGTGCATAGAACTCTGAACCCGCGCCGGCCGCCGCGGCGGCCCACGCCGCTCGGGCCGCCAGGGGCTCGCCGGCCGCGGCCTTCACCTTGCCCACCCAGTACCAGTTTCGTGCTCCGCCGACGCCCGTTAGTCGCTCCCAGGTCGTGGCTGCTTCTTCCGTGCGGCCCTCCAGGTAGGCCATGTAGCCTGTCCGGAAGGCGCCCTCGGCAGCGAACTCGCCGCCCGCGTCGCCGGCGACATCCGCATACCGCAAGGCCGCGGCCGCACGATCGCCCTTTGCCTCAAGAATGCGCGCAGACCAATAACGAGCCTGGTGCGCGTACACCGAGCCCGGAGCGAGGCCTCCCGCGCGGTCGTACAGTTCGACGGCACGAGCATCCTCGCCGAGTTCCTCCAGGGCGGCGGCGCCGTAGTAGGCGGCCATCGACCCCTCCGTGCCGCTCAGCCCCTCACCCGCCTGATCCACGACTCGCACCGCCTCGGCGTTCTGACCGGCGCGATAGAGCACGAGGGCCGCCTGCCCGGCCGCGACGGCCACGTTCAGCTTCTGGAGTTCGCGCAGCGCCCCCAGGGCGTTGCCGGAGGCCGGCGCCGAGACCACGACCGCCTGGAACTCCGCGATCCCCGCCCCGCCGCTCCCGCTGTCAAGGAAGCGCCGTCCACGCTCCAACCGAAGTCCGGGATTCTCGACCAGCGACAGAGACCGGGCCGAAGCGTCGAAGTAACCGGCGGCATCTCCGGCCTCCCAGGCCACCGCCGCGCGTCCGCGCCAGCCGCGGGCGCCGAGCGACGCCGGCAGAGCTGGCATAGCGAGCAAGGCGTCCCACGGCTCAGTCGAAGCTCCGGCAGCGCCGGACCGCACGAGCGCGTCGCCGAGTTCGGCCAGCGCGTACGGGCGCAAGGCGCTCGCTGGGGCCGAGAGGAAGGGCGAGAGCCGCGCCGCCGATTCGCTGAAACGGCCCGCGCGGGAGAGCCGGTACGCGAGTCCGAAGCGTGCGCTCATTCCTTCGCTCGCCAGTCCGGATTCGGCGACAGCCGCGCGCATCGCGGCTTCGGCCTCGCCTGGCTCGCCCGAGACATCCAGTACCCGCGCCAGCCCCATGAGAGCGCTGGTCCGTTGGACACCAACCGCCGTCGCCGCCAGGCCGGTGTAGCGGGCGACCGCTTCCCCCGTGTGGCCGTCGAGCAGAGCGCTAGCCGCCGCCGCAAGCCCGCCGGCGGCCGACTGGGTCTCCGCGGTCGGCTGGACGGTGGCCGTGCGCGAGGCGGCCGGAGTTACGCCGGGCGTCTCCACCACGCTCACCTTCCCCGGGGCTGTCGCGCGCCCACCCCCGCCGCAGGCCGCGAACAGCAGCACGCTCAGGAGCGCGGCGACCGCCCGCCAGGCGTTGCGTTTCGAACCCATGCAACCGATGCTAGGCAGAGGCGCGGCGGGCGGTCAACGTTCGTTACGCGTCATAACGTGAGGCCCGAGTGACCAACGTCTCTCCGCCCGCTCCCGAAACGCGTCGCTGCGGGGCGACGCTCGCTGACGCGACGAGCGCGCTCAACAGCTGGGTCGAAGTGAACCTCGCCGCCCAGGCCCGCAATGTCGCCAGCCTCAAAGCCGAACTCGGGCCCGGCGTTGACCTGATTGCGGTCGTCAAAGCGAACGCCTACGGGGCCGGCGTCGAGGGCGTCGCGCCGGCGCTCGAAACGGCCGGCGTTGATCGCTTCGCCGTTGTCTGGCTGGACGAAGCGCTCCGCTTGCGAGCCCTGGGCCTGACAAGACCGATCATCGTCCTGGGCCATACCCCACCGCCGCGGGCGGCGGAGGCGGTCAACGCTGGGATTACCCTTACCTGTGAGTCGCTGGACCTCGCCCGGGCGCTTTCGGACGCCGCCGTCGCCGCCGGGCGTGTGTCGAAATTCCACATTCACATCGATTCCGGCCTCCACCGCGACGGCCTGACCCCCGCGGAAGGTCTCGAACTGGCCATTGCCGCGCGCTCCCTGCCAGGCCTTCTGGTGGAAGGCTTGAGCACGCACATGGCCAACTCGGACGAGCTCGACGATTCGTACTCCGACGCCCAGTATGCCGCCTTCGAACGCGTGGCCGCTGAACTCGCCTGGGCGCCATATCGTCACGCCGCGAACACGGCCACGGCCCTCCGCCGTGGGGCGTTTCGCCTGAACGGTGTAAGAATTGGCCTCGCCCTGCACGGAATCCTGCCCGCCAACACCGCTGGGCCGCAACTGGAGCCCGTGCTCGCCCTTCGTGGCCGCCTCATCCGCGTGCACGAGGTCCCGACTGGCGAGGGCGTGAGCTACGGCCTCACCTGGCGAGCGCCCCGCCCGTCCCGCCTCGGCCTCGTGCCGATAGGCTACGCCGACGGATGGCGGCGCGGCCTCGGCAACCTGGGTGCCGTGCTGGTCACCGGCCACCGCTGTCCGATGGTCGGGCGCGTCTGCATGGACCAGTTTCTCATCGACATAACCGATGCCGGTCCGGTAGAGGTTGGGCAGGTCGCCACGCTTATCGGGACGGACGGAAGCGCCGCCATTCGCGCCGAAGACGTTGCGGCGGACGCCGGCACCATCCCCTGGGACACGCTTTCGTCCCTCCAGGCGCGGTTGCCGCGCATCTTCCACCGCGATGGGCTCGTCGAATCCGTTACAGATTCAGGCGGCCTCCACCACGCTTAACGCGCCCGGCTGCCACCGTCCACCGTGTAGACGCCACCACTGATGAACTTCGCGTCGTCGCTACAGAGGAAGGCCGCGAGGGCCGCCACCTCCTCCGGCTCGCCGTAGCGCCCGAGCGGGATGTTGGCCGCCGCCGCGCGGTGCACAGCCTCGGGGTCGTCCGGGTTTAATCCCCGTTCGAGCGAGCGCATCATCCGCGTCTCGATCGGCGAGGGGCAGACCGCGTTCACCCGGATCTGGTCGCCGCCGAACTCGATCGCCGCGCTCTTGGTGAGCCCGATGACGGCGTGCTTGCTCGCGCCATAGGCGATGATCGTCGGCGTCCCACTAAGCCCGGCCACCGACGACGTGTTGACGATCGCGCCGCCGCCCTGCTCGCGCATCACCGGGACGACGTACTTCATTCCGAGCCAGACGCCCTTCACGTTCACGGCCAGCACCTTGTCGAAGATCTCCTCCGGGTACTCGGTCGAAGGCCCAACCCAGCCTTCGATACCAGCGTTATTGAAGAGCGCATCGATTCGCCCGAAGGAGAACTTCGCCGCATCGACATACCCCTTGACCTGAGCCGACTGGGTCACGTCCGCGGCCGCCGAGATCGCCTCGCCGCCAGCGGCCTTCAGCTCATCGACGATGGCCTTCAGGGCTGGCCCTGGCAGGTCCACCGCGACGACTTTCGCCCCTTCGCTCGCGAATCGCAGGCAGGCCGCCCGCCCAATACCGCCCGCCGCCCCGGTAACGATGACCACCTTCCCCTCGAACCTTCGCCCGCTGATCGGCGCTGAAACCGTCGTAGCCATAAGAGTCCCTCCCGAAACCGTTTGCGGGGGAGGATACGATAACCGCACGCCCCCGTCCGTAGCCGCGCCAGCGCCCACGTCTGGCGGTACCGCGACGTCACGGGAGCGGCCCCGATGACGCCGCCCGCCGCCGGCACAGTACCGCGACCTCATGGGAGCGGTCCCGATCACGCCGCCCGCCGTCGGGGCCGCGAAGACCGTCCACCCTGAGGTCTGCTCGCCGAAACAGTACCGCGACCTCACGGGAGCGGTCATGATGACGAACCTCGCCGCCAGGAGCCCTCGTGGGCCAACCGCGGCACGCGCGGCAACCCGGGCTACGCTCACGCCCACCAGTGGCCCGGCTACGAGGACGGGAACAGGTCCTTTACCGCGACCGAGAAGCCGGGGAGCACGTCTTCGCCGGTGAGCATCCCGTCCGCGCCGACCCACGCCCCGCCGCCGTCCGCCCGATAGATATAGACGGACCGCGACTCGGGATAGATGACCCAGACGAGCCGGACGCCCGCCGTGAAGTACTCCTGGAGCTTGGTCTCAGTCTTCTGCGTCTCATCGTTGGGAGAGATGACCTCGAAGACGAGGTCCGGCACTGCCTGGAGGGTCTGCGGGGTTAAGCCCGCTAGCCGCGCATTCGAGACGAACATGCCATCCGGCTTGCGGAAGTGACCTTCGTCCTCGGGCCACGCTTTGACGGCAGTCTCCTGGGGGAACATGCGGCCGAGCGGTTGTTGGCCCAAGAACAACCGCAGGTAGAAGAACAGTTCCCCGCCGACCCAGGATGAAAGCGCTCCCATCGGTATCTCCTCTGGGCAGCCGTGCACCAGCTCGTACCCTTCGCTCTCCTCCGTCGCGAGGAACTCGTCCGCCGTCATCCGCGTCCCCGTCAGCGTAGCCATCCGGCACCTCTCGCCTCCAGTATACGAAACGCTCTCGGAACTCGGAACTCGCCACTCGTCCTTCCGGGGAAGGATCGCCACTCGGGACTACGATCGGCGTATAGTCCCGCCCATCCCCTGTTCTTGAAGGAGCATCCCATGAAAGCCGCCGTTTTCCATGGCGCCAAGCAGCCGCTCACGATCGAAGAGATCGAGATCGACAAGCCGATGGCACGCGAGGTCGTCGTCCGCACGATGGCCACCGGTGTCTGCCACAGCGACCTCCACTTCGTCGATGGCCTCTACCCCATGCAGGGCCCGACGATTCTCGGCCACGAAGGCGCCGGCATCGTCGAATCCGTCGGCTCGCAGGTTTCCTACGTGAAGCCCGGCGACCACGTGATCTGCTGCCTGAGCGTCTTCTGCGGCCATTGCGACCGCTGCCTGAGCGGGGAATCGTTCCTCTGCCGCAGCCCCGAAGTGCGGCGCGGGCCCCAGGATGCGCCCAAGTACACCTGGAACGGCCATCCCGTGGCCCAGTTCGCGAACCTTTCGACCTACGCCGAAAAAATGCTCGTGCACGAAAACGCGGTCGTGAAGATCCGCGAGGATGTCCCCTTCGAAGCGGCCGCCCTCATCGGCTGCGGTGTGACCACGGGTGTTGGCGCGGCCCTGAATACGGCCGAGGTAAAGCCCGGCTCGACCGTCGTCGTCTTCGGCGCGGGTGGCGTCGGTCTCGCCGCCATCCAGGGCGCCCGCATCGCCGGGGCACGGACGATCATCGCCGTCGATATCCACGAATCGAAGCTCGCGACGGCGAAGGCGCTGGGCGCGACCCACATCGTCGATGGCTCAAGCGGCGACCCGGTGGCGAAGGTGAAGGACATCGTCCCCGGCGGCGTCGACTACTCGTTCGAGTGCATCGGCCTTAAGGTTGCCGCTGAGCAGGCGTTCGAAAGCATCCGCGATGGCGGCCTGGCGACGATCGTCGGGATGATCCCCGTGGGCCAGAAGATCGAACTCGAGGGCAGCGTTTTCCTCCGCCAGAAGAAGATCCAGGGCAGCACCATGGGTTCGAAC
>JANXYE010000355.1 GCA_025350285.1 Chloroflexota bacterium | reverse complement strand
GAGCGCCACGGCCATCTGGAAGGCTACTGAGACCGTTCTGTTCGTGCCATGCTTTTCGACCATCTGGCCGTCCACCAGTTCCCAGATGCGGTCGTCGTTCGGAAAGTCGATAACTTCGTCGGCCGTGTAGCGGCGCAGACGGTTCACCCGGACCGTGCGGGTCCTCGGTCGGTCAAGAACAGCAACCATCACGTCCTCCAGCGGTCGTCCCAGCATACCAGAGCGGGCCCGCCGGTTGGCCCGAACCGGCCAGCGACGTACCATATCCGTTCGACTAACCCGAACCGAATTCCCGGAGCGTCCCTTGCATACCATCGGACTCACTGGCGGCATCGCCAGCGGCAAAACCACCGTGACCCGCTTCTTCCGTGACAAAGGCATCCCCGTCATCGACGCGGACATCCTCGGACACCGCACCTACGAAGCCGGCTCGGACACCTTCCGCGCCGTCGTCAAAGCGCTAGGCGAGGATCTCGTGGCACACGACGGCTCGATCGACCGCAAGGTCCTCGGGGCGAAGGTCTTCGGCAAGCCGGAGGAGCTGAAGAAGCTCACCGATATCGTCTGGCCTGGCATCCGCAAGCTCGCCGGCGAGGCACTTTCCGAACTCGAGACCGCTGGCAACGATATCGCCCTGCTCGAAGCGGCCGTCCTCTTCGAAGCCGGTTGGGAGGACCTCGTCGATGAGGTCTGGGTCGTCGTCGTCGAGCCGGACCACGCGGTAAAGCGCCTCTTCGACCGCAACAACCTGGACGAAGCGGCGGCGCGTGCCCGAATCGCCTCACAGCTTTCCAACGCCGAGCGCATCGCCCGCGCCCAGGTGGTCATCGAAAACAACTCATCGCTCGCCGATCTTGAAACGGGCATCGGCGCCGCCTGGGACCAACTGCAAACCCGGCTTCAGGCCGACCGGAGGTAATAGGAATTGTCGCAGTCAGCGCACCCACGAGGCCACCACACCGTCCACGCTGTCGAGGAGTACATCCTCGATACGGAGCCCTACTACCTCCCAATCGGTGACGAAGTCGAACTCTTCGAAACCGCCTACGAGCAACGCATCCCGGTCCTCCTCAAGGGCCCGACCGGGGCCGGCAAGACCCGTTTCGTCGAGTACATGGCCTATCGCCTCGGCCGCAGCGGGGATGGTCCCGGAGTCTCCCCCCTCATCACCGTGGCCTGCCACGAAGACCTCACCGCCAGCGACCTCGTCGGCCGCTACCTCCTTGATGTCGATGGCACCCGTTGGGTCGATGGCCCGCTGACGCGCGCCGTGAAGATCGGTGCAATCTGCTACCTCGATGAGGTCGTCGAAGCGCGTAAGGACACGACGGTCCTTATCCACCCGCTCACCGACTACCGCCGCCTGCTGCCAATCGAGAAGCTGGGGCAGGTGATCGAGGCGGCGGAGGGCTTCCTCCTCGTCATCTCCTACAACCCCGGCTACCAGAGCGCGCTCAAGGACCTGAAGCACTCGACCCGCCAGCGCTTCATCGCGATCGAATTTGGCTACCCGCCAAAGGACCAGGAAGCGGAGATCATCGCCCACGAAGCTGGCGTCGATAAGACGACCGCGACCGACCTCGCCAAGCTCGGCGAAAAGGTCCGCAACCTGCGCGAGCACGGGCTCAGCGAAGGCGCCTCGACCCGCCTGCTCATCTACGCCGGACGGCTCATTGCGAAGGGGGTAGCGCCGCGCCGCGCCTGCCAGGTGGCGGTCACCTGGGCGCTCACCGACGACGCCGAAGTGCAGCGGTCGATAGAGGAAGTGGTTACGAGCATCTTCGAATAGCGGTGCTGAGTTCCGAGTACCGAGAACCGAGTTCCGAGTGGTCGCAGTTCAACGATTTCAGGACCTCACCGCATGGAAGAAGGCGCGCGTACTGACGCGCGAAATCTACCTGGTAAGCGGAGACGCTGGATTCGCTCGCGATTTCGGGCTGCGTGACCAGATTCGCCGCGCGGCGGTTTCCGTGATGGCGAACATCGCGGAAGGATTCGAGCGGAAAGGCGCTGGCGAGTTCGCCTACTTCTTGATGGTGGCGAAGGCCTCGTGCGCCGAAGTGGGATCACATCTATACGTCGCCCTCGATGTCGGGTACACGAGCGAATTGGAGTTCGAACGAATGTACTCGTTGGTCGACGAAGCTGGGAGAGTGATCGCGGGTCTCCACCGCGCGGTCGTCGCCCGCGGCTCCAAGGCGCCGCCGCCCACTCGGAACTCGGAACTCGGAACTCGGAACTCAGAATGAGACTCGGGATCGTCTCCGACCTCCATTGCAACCTTGCCGGGCTCGAACTGGCCCTGGAACAGATGGGGCCGCTCGACCAACTCTGGTGCGCCGGCGATTCAGTCTTCCAATTCCGCTGGTCGAATGAGGTGGTCGCAAGGCTGCGGGAGTTGGGGGCGCGGGTCATCCTTGGCAACCACGAAGACACGATCCTCGGCCCGGACGGTATCCGCGCGATCAATAGCCCGAAGGTGGATCAGGAGTTGGTCGCCTGGATGCGGCAGCAGCCGTACCGCTACGAGGAAGAGGTCGATGGCAAGCGCATCCTGATGACCCACGGCTCGCCCTGGGAACCGTGGAAGGACTACCACTACCCGCACGAAGCCGTCTGGGCCAAGGCCGCCTTGTTGCCCTGCGACGTCCTCATCGTTGGGCACACGCACTACAAGATGGCCCAGCGTTTTGGCTCCGTGCTCGTCATCAACCCCGGTTCGGCCGGGGACCCGCGAGACCACCGCAACGACTTCCAGCTTTCCTGCGCGGTGTGGGAGAGCACCACGGACGAAGTGACCTTTTTCGACTTCAAGGACCCGACCCGGAACTTCGTCCAATCTTCTGGCAAACTATAAGGCTGGGCCGTGCGCCCCGGAGAGAAGACCCACCCCATGAGTATCGTTGGCGAACTGCTGGCCCGGCATCACGACCGTCTCTCGGGCTTTCCCGCGCCCTTGCAGCAGCATTTCGACGCTGGCCTGCGCGCCCTTGCTCCGCGTCTCACGCCAACCCAGCTCCAGATGTGGACCGAAACGGGAGTCGAACTCACCGCGCTCAGCCTGCGCTCCTGGGAAGCGGCCGTGGAGTACTTCAAAGCCGGGAGCAATCTCCCGCCAAACACCACGTGGGACGCGATCGAGGGCCTCGGGCGGGAAGCGCTCACGATGGCGGCCGAATCGGCGCCGCTCGCCGTTTCCTTTCTCCGCTCCGCGCCCGGTGCCATCTCCGCCGTGGGCCAGGGCCATCTCCGCCAGTGGGCCGACCTTGGCCGCCGTCTCTATAAGGGCAACTGGAAGAGCAGTTCGCTCGCCGCCCAATTCTACGACCTCGCCCCGGAACTCTTCCGCGCCGTCCGCATCGGACAGGCCGCGCGCCTGGTCCTGTTCATCGACGAACTCTCCCGCCACAGCTACGAACT
>JANXYE010000353.1 GCA_025350285.1 Chloroflexota bacterium | reverse complement strand
CACGGAAGACGTGTGATTGCTTGAGGAGGGCATCGACCAGGGTGGTCTTCCCATGATCGACGTGGGCGATAATTGCGATGTTACGGACATCTTCGCGGCGAGAGAGCATGCTTCGATGTTACGAAGGGAATCTCGAAAAGGCGAACTCGCGAACTAACCCGGGGCCGTAGCGGCGCTACGCCCGCCTTTTGGACCGCGATCTGGTTTTCGACCGCCGCTTCATCGAAGACCTTCGCTATTGGGTTGAACGAAATCCGAGGCTGGCCGCTCGGACGGCCTGCCGTCACCCGAGTTGCGCCGTCAACGCCTCGGGGGAATCGGTTGGCAACTGGCAGACCATGTCCTCACAGAGGTAGGCCAGGGCGCGGCCGTGCTTGCTCCGGCCTTCGAATAACGCCAGCGGCGAGTCGCTTGCCCCCGGCGCGAGGACCAGCCAGGGGATGTACGGGCTGCTGGCGGCGCGTTCCAACGGCTGTCGCGTGTGGCGCTCGCCGATGATCACCAGCTCCCGGCGCGGAGCGTTGAGCAACTCGATCACCTGGAGCATCGTCCCGAACCCGGTCGGCGCCTGCACGAGGAGGCCGGCCACCTGCTCCGCGACCTTTGCCGCAACAAGCTCCCAGGCCGCACGGCTGTAGTAGCGGCCGAGCCAAAAGGCGAGCAGGGCGAGCGCGCCGTTACCGCTCGGCGTGGCCGCGTCGAAGAACGATTTCTCACGGACGAGCAGCTTCTCCGCGCCGCCCCCGGTCTCGAAGAACGCTCCAGAAGCTGGATCGCGGAACTCGGCGAGCGAGACCTCGAACAGCTCGCGTGCCCAATCGAGGTGGGCGAAGTCACCGGTAAGCTTGAACAGCTCAACCAGGCCGAGAGCGGCGTACGTGTAGTCCTCCAGCATTCCCGGGACCTTTGCGACGCCGGACTTGTAGGTGTGCAAAAGCCGGCCGTCCCGCCACACCTTCTCGCGCAAGAAAGCAGCGTTCCGCTCGGCAACGGCGCGGTAAGCGTCGTCGCCGAGGACACGGGCGGCCTCCGCGAACGCCGCAAGAGCGAGGCCGTTCCAGGACGTGAGGATCTTGTCGTCGAGGCCAGGATGGACGCGCCTCTCGCGCTCCGCCAGGACGCGTGGCCGCAGGGCGTCGATCTTTGCGGTTAGCGCGTCGGGCGTGATGCCGAATTGCTGGGCCACTTTCGCCGCATCGCGCCAGGTCGTGAGGACGTTCCGGCGACCGAACTCCGGATGGTGCGGGTCCTCGAAGTTCCCTTCGGCGCTGACGCCGAACCATTCGCAGAAAAGCGCGCCATCGTCGTCACCAAGGAGCCGCCGCAATTCGTCTGGCGTCCAGACGAAGAACTTGCCTTCGATGCCCTCGCTATCGGCGTCCTGGGCGGCGAAAAAGCCCCCTTCGGCGTCGAGCATCTCCCGTTCGAGGTAGGCCAGCGTCTCGCGCACCACGCCGGCGAACAGTTCTTCGCCGGTGAGCTGGTAGGCGTGGAGGTAGACGCGCACGAGCTGGGCGTTGTCGTAAAGCATCTTCTCGAAGTGCGGGACGAGCCAGAACCGGTCCACGCTGTAGCGGGCGAAGCCGCCCCCAAGGTGATCGTACATCCCGCCCTGGGCCATCCGCCGCAGCGTGACGAGCACCATGTCGAGCGCCCCCATATCTTTCGTGCGGGCGTGATAGGCGAGCAAGAACTCGAGGTTGCCGGGGCTGGGGAACTTCGGCGCCTGACCGAACCCGCCCCACTGTTCGTCGAATGACTGGGCGAAGGCAGCCACTGCTTCGGCGGCTACCTCTGGGCCAATCTCGCCAGCCGCATTCCCGTAGCGGTTGGAGGTGGCGCGCAAGTGGTCCGTGATCCCTTCCGCGGACGAAAGGAGCTTGGCGCGCTCTTCCACCCAGGCGCGGTGCAGCGAGTCGAGCACGCGAGGGAAGCCCGGCCGCCCGTGACCGTCCGCAGGTGGGAAGTACGTGCCGGCGTAGAACGGCTTGCCGTCGGCGGTCATGAACACGGTCATCGGCCAGCCGCCCTGGCCAGTGATCGCCTGGACGGCGCTCATGTAGACACCATCGACATCCGGGCGTTCTTCGCGGTCCACCTTCACGTTCACGAACCACTGGTTCATCAACGCGGCCGTCTCCGTGTCCTCGAACGATTCGTGGGCCATGACGTGGCACCAGTGGCAGGCGCTATACCCGACGCTCAGGAGGATGGGCTTGTCTTCGGCTATCGCTTTTTCGAACGCTTCTTCGCCCCAGGGATACCACTCGACGGGATTGTCCTTGTGCTGGAGGAGG
>JANXYE010000250.1 GCA_025350285.1 Chloroflexota bacterium | reverse complement strand
CCCTCTCTCCCGACTTTGTACCTCGTGGGAGAGGGGGAGGAACATTTTTTCGGAGGTGAACGTCTGTCGCGAACCTTGTCGATGAAGTGTTAGTTCATGCGGAAGGCGTCTTCGTCGTCATCGTCCGCGTCGTCGCTGTAGACGCCCGCTGGGGAGCCGCGCCAGACCGAGACGACGAAGTCCTCGCGGTACGGGTGGCTGGTCATGACGAGCTGCTCTTCGGCGGCCTCGATAAGCGCCTGGATACGCGCTTCGTTGGCGTCCGCCGTTACACAGAGCGTGGCATACACGTTTTCGCCCTGATAGTGCATGTCGATGCGGCCGATAATCCCGCCGTCTTCGAGGACGGTGAACGCCTCCGACGATGGCGTCCGACATTCGCGGTCAAAGTGAATCATAGGGGCCGTACCTGTCCGTTTCCGAGAATAGTCCATTTGTAACTGGTCAGCTCTCTGAGCCCCATTGGGCCGCGCGCGTGCATCTTCTGGGTTGAGATGCCGACTTCCGCGCCGAGCCCGAACTGCGCGCCGTCGGTGAACTGCGTGCTCGCGTTCACGTACACGCAGGCCGAGTCCACCTCATCGAGGAAGCGCATCGCGCGGGTGTAGTTCTCGGTGATGATGGCGTCGCTGTGGTGGCTGCCGTACTCCTCGATGTGGGCGACGGCTTCGTCCATCGAATCGACGATGCGAATGCCCACGCGCAGGGCGAGGTGCTCCTTGCGCCAGTCCTCATCGCAGGCCGGTTCCACGGGCGAGCCCTTGCCCGAAACGAGTGCCATCGCCCGCTCATCGGCAAGCAGCGTGACCTTTTCCGACCACCGCGCGCAGAGCGCATCGAGGAACGCGGGGGCGGCCTGTCGGTGGACAAGGAGCGTATCGACGGCGTTGCAGATGCTGTAGCGGCGCGTTTTGGCGTTGTCCACCAGCGAAATGGCCATCGGGATGTCCGCGTCTTCGTCCACGTATATCTGGACGACCGCTTCGCCGTGCGCGACCACTGGCATGGTCGCCTTGCGCCGCACGTAATCGATAAGCCCGGCGCCGCCACGGGGGACGACGAGGTCGATCAGGTCGTGGGCTTCGAGCAGTTCATCGACATGGGCACGGTCGGGGTCGCTCACGACCTGGACGGCGTCCGGTGGCACCTGGGTGGCGGCGAGCGCCTTCTGGATGGCCCGCCCGAGCGCGGCGTTGCTGTGACGCGCTTCCTTACCCCCGCGCAGGAGGCTCGCGTTACCGCTCTTCAGGCAGAGGGCGGCGATGTCGATCGTCACGTTCGGGCGCGACTCATAGATGCAGGCCACGACACCAAGGGGCACGCGGCGGCGGCCGATGACGAGCCCGTTCGGCAGGGTCCGCACATCGAACTGCTCGCCTACCGGGTCGGGGAGCGTGGCCACCGCCCGCGTGTCGGCGGCGATGCCGTTCAGGCGCCTGGCATCGAGCGTAAGCCGCTCGAGAACGTAGGCGTCGAGGCCCTCCGCACGGCCAGCTTCCAGGTCGAGTTCATTAGCCGCGAGGATCGGCCCCTGCTCCGTCTCCAGCAGTTCGGCGATGCGGATGAGGGCCTCGTTCTTGGCGGCTGTCGAGAGCCCGGCGAGCTGGCGCGAGGCCCGCCTGGCGGCGGCGGCCCGTTCGCGGATGAGAGAAGTCGAGGTGGGCACCATTTCAGTCTAGCAGGGTGTTGAAAAATGCAAGCCGTCATGGTTGGGCGGATGGACGCCAGGTTCAGAGATCACGATGCGTCATTCGTTATTGTCGAGTTGGACGAAAATTGGGGCCTTTATCAACACCCTGCTAGGGGATACCGGGGTTGAGCGGTTGGCCGAGGGCCAAGCCGGGTGGGCGTCAGATTTTTGCACAGGGGCATGGAACCCCGTTCCACCGCATCTCGGCCGTTCGGCCGCGGGCTCACTGGAGAGACCGCTCCGTATCCGTCGCGGCCAGGATTGCCGCACGCGTGCCCTCTTGATTCGCGATGCCAATCCTCGCCGCGAGTGACAACGAGCGGTTCGTTGTCTCCGTGCCATGCTCGAGCCGCCGCGAAATCTGACGGGCACCCGGCCTAGCCCGTGGGGACCGAGACTGCGTCGAGGATGGTTCAACCGCTCAGCGGCGGCAGTGCGCGGCGGGTACAGGATGACGGGGGCTGCAGCCAGGGGTCTTTCGGCCAGCGCGAACGAGATTGTCCAGATGAACGCTCGAAGTACACTTTTAGGGCGATGGATAATGACTATAGCGTCGATCTCGGCGATATCGTGAGCACCATCCGGACGCACGACGTACTCGTCATGCGCTTTGTGGCCGCTGGCGAACGCTTGCTCCTCGACTTCCGTGCGACCGAGATCGATGGACCGCTGGTGAAGGTCGTCCAGCCCGTGAAATCCGTGGAAGAACGTTACCGGGAACTCAAGCAGATCCGCCCGCGCCTCGCGCTGCCGGAGAAGATCGTCGCGATCTGGTGGCCGCGGTTCATCTCTTCGCTGCGCGGCACGGGGGTGTGGGACGAAGTGATGCGGCGCGTGAGCGACACGGGCCACCCGGACGCGGTCCGCCGGGCGGAGGACGCCTTGACCGAGCTTATCGCCATCGAAAAGAAGCACCAGCGAGCGGCGATCACGGGCGAGGGCTTCAAAACGCTCTGGAGCGCAGCGCGCCCGGCGAAGCGCTGAAGCCGTTGGAACGCGCGGCCTTTCGGCAACTCGTGCGCGAAGCGGTGGCGCTGCTTCCGCCGGAACTCATGGCGCGCGTGCACAACGTCGATATCGTTATCGAAGCGCGGCCCTCCCTGCGGGAGATGCGGGCCGTCGGCATCAGCCCCCGCCATACACTGCTCGGGCTCTACCATGGCATCCCGCTGACGAAGCGAGGGGAGAACTACAACCTCGTGCCGCCGGACAAGATCAGCATCTACCAGGAGCCTATCGAGTCGCTCTGCGAGACGGACGACGAAGTGCGCGAACAGGTGCGCAAGACCGTGTTGCACGAGCTTGGGCACTATTTTGGCATCAACGACGCCCGCCTCCACGAACTCGGAATGGGGTAACGCCGGGGCAAACGCCAGGTAAACTCTTGGCCCCACGGAACTTCCCGGCCGGGAGCCGCGTTGACCCAGCGGAGTGACGTTCGCTAGCTTGAGGAGGCGAATGACAGGCCGAGTTGATGACGCGCGGTTCCGGGCGATGCATGCCGCTGACACAGCCCCACGGGTCCGGACCCGCGCACGGGGCCTGGCCAGCGGGCGGCAGCGCGCGATTTTCGCTTTCGCCATCCTCCTGTTCGGCGTCACGACGTTCTATATGTCCGTCGCGATGCTGACGCGCGTCACCCCCGCGCTCTTCCCCGGCAAGACGTTCACGGACATCCCGTTCGTGGATAGGGCGCTCGATCCGCTACCGGACGTGGTTCGGCCGTCCGACCCCAGTCCAACGAGCGTGTTCAACCGTCGCATCAACCTGCTGGTCATCGGGATCGACCGCCGCCCCAGCTCGGCGGACGTAAACAAACCCGCGAGCGAAACAGACCTTGGCGCCTACAACACCGATACGTTGATGGTCGCGACGATCGACCCCGTATCGAAGGTGATCAGCGTGCTCGGCATACCCCGGGACATGTGGATTGACGTCCATCGCCCCGGGAACGTGGTCTACAAGGACCGGGTAAACGCGAGCTATGCGACCGGTTTCCAGGCGGACGGAGGAACGTTCGAGGCGGGCGCCAACCAGCTGATGAAAGATATCCAGGCAGATTTCGGCATCGTCATCGACTACTGGGCGATTATGGACTTCAAGGGCGTGGAGAATCTGATCGACACCGTCGGCGGGGTGACCGTCAGTATTCCGGAAGAACTGTCCGTACCGAGTTGGTACTATACCGACGACGATCAGACGAACCCACACTATGAATCGTTCCCACCCGGCTACGCGACACTGAACGGTTACCGGGCGGTCGCATTCGGGCGATACCGGAACGACAGCGATCTTTTCCGTGTCAAGCGCCAGCAGGTCATTCTGCGAGCAACCCTGGCGAAGGTCTTCTCGAACGGACTCCTTGATTCGGATCCACGTGCGCTTTATGACGCGTATACGAAACTGATTTATCACAATATCCCGTTCGCACGTGCGGGTGGCTACCTTCCGCTGATCAAGGATACGAACGGGGAAATCAACTTCTTCTCGCTCGGGGACCCGGTCGAGGGGCGCACGACGGTGTGGGGCTTCATCGTGCCCGATTCGGGAGCCTCCGTGCTCCTCTGGGACCCGGACAACGTGCGCTACTGGATTGGCCAGGCGTTCACGAAATCGAAGTACGCACGCTCCACCGTGGAACTTCAGAGCGCGCGCGGCGGGGGCGATAGCGAAGCGAAGCTGCGTGAGCTGAGCCGCTATCTGCGCTTCGAACGGTTCCTGCCGGAGGTCCAACTCGGGCCAGATGCGACGATCCAAACGACGAGTTCGATCCTTGTCTACAGCGAGGACCGCAAGGTGATGGCCGAGGATATCGCGGGCTGGCTCGGCTTGCCGAAGTCGGCCGTGACCATCACAAAGCGGACTTCGGACTCGCAGCCAGACGTCGTGATTGTGCTTGGCAAGGACTACAAGGGTCCGGGCTCGTAGGGCAGATATGCTCTCAACACCATGGCGCGAAGGGGCCAAGCCGACGCTGGCGCGGATATGATGGGCGTGTCTATTCGTTGGCTTTGAGTGGCGGCGGCGGTTCGTCGAGGGCGGCGCGGGCGAGCATTTCCAGGGCGCGATCCTCGATCGGCGGGTTGTGCAACCCGGCGCGAACATCGCGGTAGTAGCGCTCAATCGGGTTCTTCTTGAGCAGGCTCACACCGCCCACGACTCGCATCGCCAGGTCCACCGCCTCGATGCAGTTATTGAGGGTATCGATCTTCGCGGCCGCTACACGGTTCATCGCGGACATCTGGCCCTCGCTCGCGCGGCGTTGGCTGCCGTGGCTCGTCTCCCAGGCATCGTCGGCGTCCCGGATGAGCGCGCGGCTGCGCTGGAGGAGCAGATCGATGCGGCCGATCCGGTTCCGCACGCCGGGGTAGTCCTTGATCGTCTGCTGGCTGTTTGGCGTGCGCTCGCGGGCGAAAGCGACGGCGAAGTCGCGCGCGGCCTGGGCCACGCCGACGGTTGTCGCCGCGACTCCCAGTGCGAACCAGGCCATCCCGGGCGCGCCGCGTGGGTCGGCCTGGTTGACGGGGCGGCGCGTGGCCAGGCGGTCCGCCGGGACGCGACAGGCCTCCATGACGAAGTCGTGGCTGGCGGTGGAGCGCATCCCAAGCGCGTCCCAGGTCTCTACAATCCGGACGCCTGGGTCGTCGCGGTAGAGGACGAACTGGGCGATATCCGGCGACCCACCGGGGTTATCGATGCGCCCAAGCACGATGAAGTAGTGGAGCAAGGGCGCCATCGTGGTGAAGGTCTTGCGGCCGGTAATCTCCCAACCGCCCTCGACTTGGACCGCGACCGTGTCCGGCAAACCGCCACCGGCCGGGCTGCCGAGGCCCTCCTCCGTCGCGACCGTGTTGCAGAGCCAACCATCCTGGACAGCGCCCCGGCAGAGTTCGTTGTACCAGCGTTCGGGGTACGTGAGCGATTCTCGCTGAGCGCCGAAGAACTTGCTATGCATCATGAAGGCCAGTGCCGTCGAGCCATCCCCGCGGGCGAGTTCCTCCTGGACGGCGAGGAACGTCCTTCGACTCGCTCCGGCGCCGCCCCGATCCTCGGCTACTGTGAGTGCGAAAAAGCCCGCCGCCCGGAGGTCTTCGAAGTTTTCGAAGGGGAAGCTGCCCTCGCGGTCGTGGCGGGCGGCACGTTCAGCGAAGCGGGCGGCAAGCTCGCGGGCGGCGGCGGGCCAATCCAGGTCGGGCATGCTTGGAGTGTATACTGGAGGGCATGGAAGCCGCGCCTTCGCCGAAACATCGTCGCCCGTTAGGCCCTCCACCGGACCGTCCCTTGGACGAATATCCAATCGCCCATGAGGACGGGACGTTCACGCTGCTCGTCTACATCAACGGCAAGGCAGTC
>JANXYE010000203.1 GCA_025350285.1 Chloroflexota bacterium | reverse complement strand
GCGGGCGAAGGCACGCTGGTGAAGCTGCCGCTCTGGCTGGACGAGGGCCTCGCCGTCTACGCACAGGCGAAGCAGGACGACTACACCGCCGCGTTCCAGGCCGCGAGCCGCCGCCAGACCCTGATCCCGTTCCGGGACATGGCCACGCCGATTGGGGACCAGAACCAGATCATCCTCCAGTACGGCCAGTCGTTCATGATGACGAAGTACCTGATCGACAAATACGGCGCCGACAAGCTGAACGCGATGCTCGCCCTGACGAGAAAGGACACGCGTTTCGATGTTGCTCTGAAGCAGACCTACAACTTCGACATCAGCGGTTTTGAGACAGAGTTCAAGGCGGCCGGAGGATCAGGCGGGTCATCGCCACCGACGGTTGCCCCGACCGTGCAGCCGCAACAGCAGCAGCCGACGCGGGCCGCGGCGACGGCCGCGCCGCGACAGGCGGCCACCCCGACGGCGGCGGCCGCCTCCAGCAAGAGCGTGACAACCGCTGACAGCGGCGGTGTCAGCCGGACGACGGTCGTGCTCGTCGGCATCGCCGTGATCCTGCTGCTCTGCGCCGTGTTCGCGTTCCTGATCTCGATGTTCTTGCAGAACTCGCGCGGGACGGGCGGAGCGGCTTAACCGGGGCGTTCATCCGGCGATTCGCGGTCGAGCCCGCGTAGGCCCTTCGCTATGAGCCAGAAGCGCTGGAGCGCCGTCAGGTTTGAGAGGATAGCGAGCGGCCAGATGACGACCGTGAGCCCGCTGAAGACAAGCCCAACGCCAAGCAGTACGACTCGTTCCTGGCGGCGAAAGATACCTTCGCGCATCGTTAGGCCCATCACTTCCGCGCGGGCGCGCATGTAGCTCACGGCGACGCTGCCGAAGAGCGCGCAGTAGGCAACCACCACCTGCACCTGCTCGCCGCGGTCCGCGAAGTACCAGGCGCAGGCGGCCAGCAGGAGCGCCTCGGCCGTGCGATCGAGGACGGCGTCGAAAACGGCGCCGAACGGGCTGGCCGTATTCGTCGCGCGGGCCACGGCGCCATCGACGAAATCGAGCGCACTGAAGATGAGATAGACGATCCCGGCCCAGAGCAGTGCTTCGCGCGTCACGAGGTAGGCGGCGAAGGCGTTTCCGGCGAGGCCGAAGAGCGAGATCATGTTCGCCGTGACGCCGAGCGAGCCGACGCGCCGCCCGATGCGATCGGCCACGCCAGCGGGCAGCCGTTGGGGAAGGATGTTCAGGCGCGGCACGCTCTACTCGACCTCCCGGGCAGCGGAGACGGGCAGCGGACGCGCGGCGCTCGACACGGCAACCTGGTGACGTTCGTAGAGGATGCGTTCGTAATAGGCCATCACCCGGTGGGCGACGCTGTCCCAGCTATAGTGCTTGGCCTGGTTCTGACCGGTGCGGGCGAGGTTCGCGGCGAGGATAGGGTTGCGCATGACGCGGAGGATGGTCGCGGCGATGTCCTCGTCGTCCTTCGGGCGGACGAGGAGGCCGTCTACTTCATCGGTGATGACCCCCGCGAACCCTTCGATATTGCTGGCGACGACCGGCAAGCCAGCGGCCATCGCCTCCAGAAGGACGTAACCCTGGCTTTCGTTGCCGGTATTCGGTGAGCAAAAGACGTGCGCGGACTTGTGGTAGCGCGGGAGTTCCTCATAGGGGACGTTTTCGCGGAAGACGACATCTGGGAAGGCCCGCATGATCCGCCTGTAGCGGCTAAAGTCACCAGCGCCAACGACGATGAGCCGCGCGTTCGGTTCCTGTTGACGGATCTTGATGTAGGCGCGGAGCAGGTACTGGAGGCCCTTGCGCTTCTCGGGACGGCCAACGAAGAGGATGTTCGTGCGTCCGTCGCTGAATTCGGGCAGTGGCTCGCGGTCTCGGTAAAAGTGCTCGTATTCGATGCCGTTGGGGATGACGTTGTAGTAGCCCGGGTAGTAGCGCGTTATCAGGTTCACGGCGGCCGGCGAGACCGCGATCTTCCCGTCCAGCTTCTTGAAGTTCATCTTGGAAAGAAACTTGGTGACGTGGTAGACGCGGTTGCCGCCCTCTTTGGCGGCGTGGAAGGTGCCGATCTTCGCCGCCTTGGAGTAGCGGAAGAGGTGGTAGGGCACCAGGGGCATGAGCGGCTCGTGGGCATGCATGATATCGAAGTCGCCTTCCGCAAGCAGCTTGCGAGCGAGGGGGGACATCCAGCTAAAGCTGATTCGAGCTTTGGAACCGCTGGCCGGGACAGTCACCGGTTTGCCGAAGACGTAACACTCGCCGGAGACCGCCTCCACGTCCGAAGCGGGCGCGAAAATCGTCACGTCGTGGCCCCAGCGCCGGAAACGCTTCGCCAATTGTTCCACGTGACTATTGACCCCGCCCTTGACGCACCAATCATACGGAGAGACGAGAGCGATGCGCATCAGGCCTCACTTCGGGGTGCCCGGCCGAGCCGGAGCATCTTCCTTGGAGTCGCAGCATACCCCCAGAGCAGCCCGAGCGCAGTGCGGCGGTAGCCGATGGTACGCAGCGAGGGATAGCCCGAGGCGTTGGCGGCGGTGCCGCCCGAGGCGATGGCGCGGCGCAAGTCCCTGGCTGAGGATCCGGCGAATTCGGTCCAGCCGGTAGCGGTGTGGAGGAGGTGATGAGCGTCGCTTCCGCCTGTTTCGGGCAGGCCCCAGCGGCGGTTGAGCACCCGGGCACGGCTGGCGGTCTGCTTGCCGGCGGGGCTTGGGTTGCCCAGTTCGATGGCGTCGAACCACGTGCCCATCTCCCTTCGCCCGTACAGGCGGTCGATCGTGCGAAGGCTGATGGAACGGGTGAGCCAGCTCATGGGATGAGGGATGACGGCCATGCCTCCCTGGCGGTGAATCTCGTCGATCGTCCGTTCGATCGAGCGGAAGCTCTTCGGCGCGGAATCGATGTAGAGCGCGAGCAGATGTCCCTGAAGCGTGGTGACCTCGGCGCCGACGACTACTTCGAACCGATAGCGGCGCTTCACGGCGAGCTCGATCGCACGCTGTCCACCGGCCGCGTCTTCGTGGTCGGTGACCGCGATAACGTCGAGGTCGGTTGAGTGCTCGACGTACTCAAGCAGTTGCTCGACGGTCGCGAAGCCGTCGGAAACGCGGGTGTGGAGGTGAAGGTCAGCTTTGCCCAC
Source organism: Chloroflexota bacterium (assembly GCA_025350285.1). Classification (GTDB taxonomy): domain Bacteria; phylum Chloroflexota; class Dehalococcoidia; order Tepidiformales; family Tepidiformaceae; genus JANXYE01. Next base: position 2,149 of record JANXYE010000203.1, on the reverse strand, counting down.
AGCGATGCACCCGCCAGAAGTCTTCGAGGACAATCCATTGGCCGGGCTCCGCCTTCAAGCGCTCCTCCAGCACCTTCGCCCAGCGATCAACAGCCGCCCGGATGTCGGCCTCCGCATCCGCGGAACGGCCGACGCAGAACGGTTCAAAGGCTGTCACGGTGATGTGGTCGCTCCAGTTTCGGGAGGAGAACACGGGCACGACGATGGCGCCGGTGCGGCGGGCAATCTCCCACGGACCACGCGGGAGGCGGACGCGGCGGCCAGCGAGCCCGGCGCAAATACCGGTGCCCTGGATGTCGCGATCGGCCATCATGCCGACTACTTCTCCGGCCTGTAGCGATTCGAGGCAGGCCCGCACACCGCCGAAGCCGGCGGTGAAGAACCGCCCACCGGCGGCCGAACGCAGCTTCAACAGATACTCCCCGAACCGCGGGGGCTGGACCGCCTCCACCAGCGCCGTGAACGTTCGCCCGCGGAAGGTGATCGCCTGCAGCGCGAGTTCGGCGTTGCCCGTGTGGGCGCTGACGATGAGCACCGCCCTGGGCTCGTTGAGCACCCCCAGGTATTCCGCTCCGTGAATGGTCATGTGGTCGCGTTCGAAGTTGGCCATGTCGCGGTGGGGGATCGTCTCAACGTCTACCCAGTAACGGCCGACGTTGCGGTACACGAGGCGGGCCTGTTGGAGGGCGCGCTTCCGGTCGCCATCGCAGAGCACGAGCATGTTACGAACGAGGTTGCGGCGTCCGCGCGCCTTTACGCGCCATGTGATCCAGCCGGCCACGGCGGCGACGGGGTAGGCGAGCCACGGCACACGCCCGACGATGGGCGCACCCAAACGGAGCCAGCGGTAGCGGCTCATCATGGACCGTTGCTCGGGGTCTTTCGCGGCCACATCTCTCTGAACATGTACCACTGTTCAGGATACCGATGAATGAACCGTTCGTGCGCGGAGACGATGAGCTGGGTGAGCTGCTGGACGTCGGCGGTTGCGTCGCCGCTCGCCGGACCGGGGACGAGGAACTCGGCGAGGACGGCGACATCGCTCCTGTCCGGATCGATGCGCGGGAAGGCGACGGGGATGACGGTCGCCCCGGTGCGAAGGCCGAGCCGCGCCGGGCCGGACGGCACTTCTATCGGCGAGCCGAAAAAGTCGATAACGACCCCTTGGCCCGGCTGGGGCCGATCGATGAGCAGCGCCACCACGCCGTTGGCCCTCAGCCGCCTGATGAGGGACGGCCCGAGCCGTTCCATGCGGAGCACGTCCACGCCGAGTCGTTCGCGGGCGGCGAAGACCATGCGATCGAGGCGGGGGTCCGCGAACGATTCCACCACGACCGCCGGGCGATACCTGCGGGCCGCGGCGGCGCCAGCGCCCATATCCCAGTTTCCGAAATGCATGGGGACGAAGATAACGCCCCGGCCGCGGGCGAGGGCGGCATCGAGTTGGGCGAACTGCTCATCACCGTGGCAGGCGGTCCGCAGGGCGGCCGCGTCCATCGCCGGGAAGCGGATGAAATCAACCAGGTATTTGCAGTAGTTCACGAGCGAAGCGTGGGCGACGCGCCTTACTTCGGACGGCGGCGCGTCGCGCAGGACGCGGCGGAAGTTGCGCAGGGTGTTACGGCGTCCACGCGGCCAGAACTCAAAGGCAACCGTTCCCGCCGCGGTCGCTATCGCGTAGCAGACGCGCAGGGGCAGCCGTCCGAGGAGGGCTGTCGCGATGCGCCACGCGTAGTACTGGAAGCTCAAGTGCAACCACCAGTCCGGCGCGGCGTTCACCCGGTGAAGAGCCCGCCGTCCGGGAAGATGATCTCGCCGGTGAAGAAGCTCGCTTCGTCGCTGGAAAGGAAGAGGGCGGCGTTGGCGATGTCCTCCGGCTGGCCGAGGCGGCCGAGGGGCGTGCCCGCGATGAGCCCGCGCAGGCGGTCTTCATCGGCGCGCATGCTCGCTGTCATCGGGGTCTCGATGAAGCCGGGGCCGATGGCATTGACGCGGATGTGGTGCGGCGCCAGTTCGAGCGCGAGGACCTTCGTCAGCATCCAGACGCCGGCCTTCGAGACGCAATAGTCCGCCGCCCCGACGATCGGGATCTTTGCCGCGCCGCTGGCAATGTTCACGATAGAGCCTTCCCAGCCGTTATCGACCATCA
>JANXYE010000175.1 GCA_025350285.1 Chloroflexota bacterium | reverse complement strand
TGCATCGAACCTGCTACCCTATTGCGCATGTCCTCGGAACGACCGCCCCTCCCCCGCCCAACAACCCCCGAAGGCTTCAACGAGGGCGGCGAAGGTCGTCTGCCGGGTCTCCTCGGGCTTGTCGTTACCGAGTGCGCGGCGGGCGCGATGGCCGGCCGGATCGAGGTGGCGCCCCACCATTGGGCGCCCAATGGCTTTCTCCACGCCGCCACCGTCATCGCCCTCGCCGATACGCTCTGCGGCTACGGCTGCACCCTCTCCCTGCCTGAAGGAGCCAACGGCTTCACCACCGTCGAACTCAAGAGCAACCATCTCGGCACGGTCCGGGAGGGGGCCATCGCCGGTCGCGCGCGCCTCGTACACGGCGGGCGAACCACGCAGGTCTGGGACGCCGAAGTGAGCGACGAAGCGACCGGCAAGGTGATCGCGATCTTCCGCTGCACCCAGATGGTGCTGTATCCGCGACCATGACGGCCTCTCTCTACTCCTTCGACCGGGTCGCCGACCGGTACGATGCCACGCGTGGCTTCCCGGCTGACGCCGAGACGCGCATCGGCGTAGCACTCGCGGGCCTCCTGCCGGAAGGGTCCCACCTGCTCGAAGTCGGCATCGGCTCCGGGCGGGTGGCTGTGCCCGTGGCCCGCAACGGCGTGCGCGTCACCGGCATCGACCTTTCGCGGAGCATGATGGCGCTGCTGCACGCCAAAGATCCCGGCATCGGGCGGGTCCTCGGAGACGCGGGTCACCAGCCGTTTCGAGACGGCGCCTTCGATGGCGCGCTCTTCGTCCACATCCTGCACCTCGTCCCGGATGTGGAGGCCACGGTCCGCGAATCGCTGCGCGTCGTGCGAACAGGGGGATTGCTGCTCGCCTGCTCGACCACCTACGCGCCGGGCCCGGTGATGGAAGCCAATGACGCCATCCGCCAGGCCGCGACCACGGCCATGGGCCGGGAGCCCCGGCTGGCCCAAGCGAACCACACACCGCGCGAGGTGTTCGCTCGCGTGGTCACGGAGGCAGGCGCTTCCCTTCACGAGGTCGAGATCACTTCGTGGCTCCAGCACTCCACGGGCAGGGAACTGCTCGCCGAAATCGGCAGCCAGCTGAACTCGTGGACCTGGACGATCCCGGCGGAGAGCCTGGGAAGAATCGCGGAAGCCGCGACGCCCGCGGTCGAACGCATCCTCGGCGGCCTCGATTCGCGCCGCGAATCCGAAGCTCGGTTCAGCGTTACCGTTGCCACCCTCCCGTAAACCGGCCAGAACACAGAGGTAACTGGCACTCTGTCGTTTCGAATAGATTTCGCGAATCCATGGTATTGACACGGGGCGCGAGGGTGGTATTGTGGATGAGACGCAGGAACGGCCTCGCTGGTCGAAGTCCCGCCGAGAAGGAGGGTTGGGTGATGCGAAGCAAGCTGCACGCCTTCTTCGGAGTTTGGATAGTGCAGATATAAGGTCCGCATTGCGCGGATCATTCGCCGGATCCCGTCCAGCTTTTCAGGGCTTCTCCACTCGCCACGCTCCGCTCCCTTCACCGGGATCCGGACTCGCCCATCGGGCGGCAGAACCGAAGAAGTCCCCGGCCTCGGACGGTATAGGCCATGGAAAATGCACAGGCCCCGGGTTGTCCCGGGGCCTGTCTGCGTGTGCGGCTATCGCCGGCTTTAGGGTGGGAGACTGTACCAGCTGGCGTAGGAGAACGCCGGTCGAAAGCCGATGCGTGTGTAGATGGAGTATCCCATCATCGTCGGCTGGAGCGTTGCCGCCCGGCATCCCGTCTCGGCCGCTTCTCGAAGCGCGTGGCGACCGAGTGCGTCCGCGAGCCCCATTTTGCGGAACTCCTTGATCGTGCTGACGTGATAGAGCCCGGCCATTTCGCCTGAAAGCAGGACGGCCGCGCAGGCTACCGCCTCATCATCGAGCCAGCCCAGGTAACAGCGGATTTCGGGCGTATCCCAGACACCCGGACATCCGTACGAACGGTAGAATCCGGCGGGCACGCCAAAGCCGTCTTCGAGCACCGCGACGAGCGTGTCTGCCATCGCCGGGCTCTCCACCGCTTCGATGACGAGCCCGCGGATGTTCCCCGCCGGGCCCACTTCGTCCAGCGATGCCAACACCATAGCGGCCTGCGGCATGCCCGCGCGCAGGCGCGCACCTTTGGCCGCCTCCCGGACCGCCCGGTTCGCCGCCAGCCCGGCCACGACCGTCCAGCCGCAGCGCCTCCGTGAACACGCTTCCGCAGCCCGGGCGAGAAGCCCCGCGGCATCGGCCGGAGCATCCCAAACGAACAGACGGTTGAACTCGGCGTCCGGGCGTCCGGAAAGGATCAGCTCGCCGCCGTTCAGATCGAGCACATCTCCGCCCGGGAGCGCCCGGCCGAGCAGGCGAAACGACTCTACATAGTTGTCATGGGCCGCGGCGAGGAGGGCGGGTGGAACGTCCATTGCCCGGAAGTCTACGGTCCGGCGATGGATTTCGCCGCGCTGTGGCCGCATTATGCCCCAACCGACCAGAGGAGCTCCCGACGTGAAAGTGACCCGCATCTACACCGGCCCAGACAACGAATCGCATTTTGAGGATCTCGATGTGCCGCTCAAGACGAACCGCTACGGCAGCCTCTCCGAGGCCGTGCCCGTCGGCGGCGTGATGTTCCGCGAGACCCCCTCCGGTGCGAGCCTCGATTTCCACAACGCGCCCCAACGCCAGTTCGTAATCACCCTCTGGGGGAGCTGCGAGGTGGAGTGCGGCGATGGCGACAAGCGCCACTTCGGGGCCGGCGACATCCTCCTCGCGGACGACACGACCGGCCACGGCCATATCACGCGCGACCTGGAGGGCCCTCGCCGCAGCATCTTTCTGCCCCTCCCGGCGGACTTCGATGTGTCCGGCTGGCGGGTTTAAGGGGGCGCCGGGTTCGTGTAGGCTGGAGACATGAAGACGACGGTAGAGCTTGACGAGCGCCTCTATAGCGAAGCCCAACGCCGAGCGAGCCGGCGCGGCTCGACGCTCGCGGAAGTCGTGGAGGAGGCGCTGCGCGCCGCGTTCGAGGCGGCACCGGAGAACGGATCCGCGCGCGTGTCGTCGTTTCCCATATTTACCCCACCGCCCGGCCTCGAAGGCCTGAACCCAGGGTACAGTTGGGATACGCTTGGCTTCGACTCAGAGGACATTGAGCGGGCCATCAATGGAACTCGCTGATGTGAACGTCCTGGTGCAAACCATCAGAGCGGACGGCGTCCATCACCCGGCGGCGCTGCGATGGCTTCAAAGTGTGACTACGGCTGCCGAGCCCTACGCCGTGAGCGAGTTGGTTCTCAGCAGCTTCGTCCGCATTGTGACGAACCGCCGGATCTTCTCAGCACCGACGCCGCTGACTACCGCGCTCGACTTCGCCAATGCTCACCGTTCGCATCTGAACGCCATCGTCGTGGCCCCCGGCGCGACTCACTGGGCCACCTTCGATGCGCTGTGCCGCGAGGTTGGCGCTATCGACAACCTGATTCCGGATGCCTACCTGGCTGCCCTGGCCATTGAGGCAAACTGTACGTTCGTCACGCTCGACCGCGGATTTGCGCGCTTCCCGGGACTTCTCTGGAAGCGGCCTTCGTGACCCTCGACCTGGACCCCGGTCTCGGCGCGCTCGGCAACCCCCGCCTTGTCCGCGCCATCATCGACGAGATGGACGGCGGCGCGATCCCCTTCGAGCGTTTCATGTGGCTGGCGCTTTACCACCCGGCGTTCGGCTACTACCGCAAGCCTGGCCGAATCGGGAAGCAGGGGGATTTCCTCACGAGTCCGGTGATCCACCCCATGTTTGGTTGGGCCGTCGCGGGCTGGTGCAGGCACATCTGGGATGAACTCGGCCGCCCAACGCCGTTCACGATCTTCGAGCCGGGCGCTGGAGAGGGGGCACTCGCTTCGTCCATCCTCGATTGGGCCGAGGGGCGTGACCCGGCCTTCCGCGACGCCATTCGCTACATCGCAATCGAGCCCAACGCGGCAGGAGGCGATGCGCGCGTGACCTGGGCGGTACCCCCGCTCCCGCCGGCCGCGAACGGCGTTGTCGTTTCGAACGAACTCTTCGACGCGTTGCCTGTCCGCCTGTTTGAGTCGACCGAGCGTGGTCCGGCGGAGGTCCTTGTCGGCTGGGAGGGAGAACGCTTCGTCGAAGTGCGCGGGGGCATCGCTTCGATCGACAACGCGCCCAACACCGGCCGATTCGAGGTCAATCCTGGAGCGTACCCGGCGATGCGCTCCCTCTGCTCGCTCATCGAGCGAGGCGCCATCCTCACCTTCGATTACGGCTACCCGCACGAGGAGC
>JANXYE010000174.1 GCA_025350285.1 Chloroflexota bacterium | reverse complement strand
GCCGCGGCTGCACCTCGTCGCGCCACCGGGGCGAACCCGCGGCCGAGTTGGAGTTGATGACGATGAGCCCGGCCACCCGCTCCGGCTGGTCCAGGGCGAGACGCAAGGCCAGTGCACCGCCGAGCGAATGCCCGCAGATCAGTGCCCTGGCGTAGCCCAGCGAATCCATCAGGGCAATGATCCGTGCGACCGCTTTGCCTGGGGTGTAGGCGACGCTCCCCGGCGGCGAATCGGATTCGCCGTGGCCGAGGAGGTCCACGGTGACGACCGTGAAGTAGGCTCGCAACGGGCCGAGATTGTTCGCGAACGAGGCACTGCTGGCCGTGAAGCCATGGATGAGCAGGAGAGGCGGGGCCCCCTGCGGATGCGGATAGACTTCGTAGCCGATGCGCTCGCCAGGTTGGCCGAATTGCGGCATAGGGTACGAATGTAGGCCGCGTTCAGGGTTGGGGGAAGCATCCGCGGCGTCACTTCGCGGCGCCTCACGTGGTAAGCGCCGGCTCTAACGCGTCCGCGCCACGCGGAACGGGAGGATCCGCTCCGAGGTGGCCGCCTCATCGGCGCCGGCCCGGATGACGATCCGGTAGCCGCCGTGCTGCGTGACCGTCAGGGGCACGTTCGCGGCGAGTTGCGCGAGCTGGCGCGAGCCGGGCGGGACGGTTGGTGGGCGGCCGACGTTCATCGACGCTTCGATGCGGACCAGTTCGTGGCCGTCGTCGTCTTCGATGAGCACGCGCACGGGGAAATCGTTGTTGGTCTCTTCCCAACCAACGCGTACACCAATGGCGAGGGAGAGGCGGAGCTGGGCGGGCACTTCGGCCTGGGTAAACGTGTCCCAGCCGCCACCCATGAGGTAAAGCTTGCCGCCGACCATCTCGGCGTAGTCAGCGATCAGCGCGTATTCGATGTCCATAGCGGCCATGGTAGCGGAAGCGGCGGGCTGCTGAGCAGCGAATCTGGTAGCCGTGGCGTTTCCTTCCCCGGAAGGACGCGGCTACGGCCGAGTTCCGGAGATCAGCGCGACCGCCTGGCTGAAACCCCATGGGTCGTTGCGGATTTCGAAGCCCGTGCGCTGGTTCGGAGTGGCTTCGGCGAAGAGCTGCTGGATCATCGCCACCTTGGCCGGGGGCGTCTTCATCCGCCCGGTCCAGGCGGCGCCTTCAAGGTTGATAACCGTGCGCGCCAACGTTTGGACGGAGGTGAATCCGGCGCCCTCGACCATCCGCACCCACTCGGAGCCACGCCAGTTCCGCACATGGGACGAATCGCGCAGGATTTCGATCGCGTTGATGAAGGTGTCGAGGGCCGGTTCTTCGGGCGAAACGGTGTCCACCAACAGGAACTTGCGGCCGGGCTTGAGCACCCGGAACGCTTCGCGCAGGGCGCTTGCCGGGTCGTGGTAGTGGTGCGCGCTGTAGCGGCTGGTGACGATATCGAACGAAGCATTGGGGTAGGCAAGGGCGCTCACGTCGCCAAGTTCGAAGCGGACGTTCGTGACGCGGCGCTGGCGGGCGAGTTCCGTGGCCACTTCGACCATCTCGGGCGTGACATCGACGCCGATGACCTCGGCCGCCCCACGGGCCAGGGCGAGGGTGGTGTGGCCGGCCCCGGCGCCCAGGTCGAGGGCGCGTTCCCGTCCGGTCAGCCCGGCCGCCGTAATGAGCGCGTCAAGATCGGGCCCACCGGCGTGGACGGCACTGACGGCGTAGGCCGAGGCGACGGCCCCGAACTGGCGCTGTGTGGTTTCGGTGACGGTTGCGGAAGCCATGGGCCAGCTTAGCACGGGCGCGAGTGGGTGAGCCCCTCCGCCGAACGGGGAGCACGATGAGCACGGGGAGCGGTCCCGCTGTCACGCTCCTCCGCGCGCCGCCCCACCGCCGTCGCTACTGGAAGCTGAACTTCGTCGTGTTCATCATCACGCCCAGAACCATGATTGCCAGCGCCAGCACCAGCCCGCTGATGCTGAACAGCATCGAAAGCATCCGTGCCCGGCGCGTCTCTTCGGCCGTGCCCGTGCCCGCCACCTCCGCGTCGATAGCGTCCGCGAGCCTTGGCCCGACCATGAACGTGTGCAACCCAACGATGGCGAGCATCACGAGCAGCAGCGTCATCTTCACGATGAAGATCACGCCGTAGCGGATCTCCGTAAAGCTAAGATCGTCGGGCTGGGCGTAGTACTTCCGCCAGTTACCAATCAGGTAGCCGCCCGCCAGCACGATCAGGACCAGGCCGATGCCGCCGATCCAACCGAAACGGCGGGTCAGTGTCCGCGTCAGCTGAGCCCGGACGCGCTGGTCCGGGATCATCCGGGCGGCCGGCACCCAGGCGAACGCGAGGAAGAACTGCGGGCCGACAAAGAGCGCAATCCCGAGGATATGGGTCCAGACGGCGATGATGTGGAGCGTGTTTTCCAAGGTGCCTCCGCGTCCGCTCCACGCATTGAACCGGACGCGGCGGTTGCCGGGAAGCAGCAGGCGTCGATTCGCGGTTCAGCATCTCCGATTAGGCGCCACTTCCGGTATGCTCCCCCGCGGACAGCAGAAAGGGCCGCCGATGTTCGCTTCGTTCGTCTCCGAGGGCCGTTACGAGGGCTTCACCGGAGTCTCCGCCGCCTTGCTCGTGCTCGCTATCGGCGCGCTGGCGCTGTGGGGCGTTATCTTCGCCGTCCGCTGGCTCGCGACGCGCCCGAAGATGCCCGACGCCGGTCCCGAAACGAACGAACTCGGCGATGAACCACCAGCGGTCGTCAACCTGCTCGTGAACCGCTGGAAGGTCACCCGCAGCGCCATCCAGGCCACGCTGCTCGACCTGGCCGCCCGGCGCGTTCTCGGTGTCGAGGAATACGCGGGCGGGAACGTTGTCGTCCGCCTGCGCGACGAGCATGCGGAGAACCTCTCGCCCTACGAAAAGCAGGTTGTGGAGGTCGTCCGGCGGGGGGTGACTGGTGGCTCGGCGCCGATCGAAGCGCTCACCCTCGGCGAACCCGCCGCCGCCGAGGATTGGTGGAAGCGGTTCGACAAGGCGGTGGTCAAGGACGCCCGCGCGCGCGGTCTCGCTCGCGGCCGCTGGGCGAAAGACGACTGGGTCATCCTCGGCGGTGGGCTGTTCGTCGTGATCGAACTCTTCGCCCTCGCGCTGGGGGCGGCACACCTGGCGGAGAGCGCGAGCAACACGAAGGACGGCTTCGACCGCTGGGACTGGCTGCTCATTGGGCTCGTTGCCTGGGGCATCGCGATGGTTGGCTTCGGCGCCATGCGCGACCTGCGCGATACACAGGCCGGGCGGGCGGCCTGCGCTCGCTGGCTCGGCGTGCGAAGCTACCTGCGCAACAGCCATGCTTTCAGCGATGTGGGCCCTGGGGCCGTCGCCATCTGGGAGCGCTACATGGGCTACGCGGCCGCGACGGGCGTCGCCCACGACGCCGTCCACGCCCTCCCGCTCGGTGGCGAAGACCCGAACGAAGCCTGGACGCGCTCGACCGGCGACTGGCGCCGCCTGCGCGTCGAATACCCGGAGAAGTTTGGCTTCGGCCAACCACCGTGGAAGGTCTTCCTCATTGGGCTTGGGCAGTTCGTCTTCTGGGGCGCGCTTGCGGTCGTCGTGCTCCGCTTCGTCCTCCCGATCATCCCCCGCGTACTGGACGCTCTGCTGACGGAAGATCAGACCGGCGGCAACCTCCGCTTCCTCGTCATCCCGGCGATCGGCATCCCCGCCGCGTGGGGCGTTTACGCTGGCGCGAAGGCGACGGCCGGGCTCATCCGCCTCGTTCGTGGTGGCGCCGACCTGGGCCGCTCCGTGACGGTTGAAGGCGAAGTCGTGAAGGTCCACTCGGGCCGCGTCGCGATCGATAGCCTGAACGACGACGAGGTGGTGGCCTGGACGCCTCCGCCGGGCGCGCCGGGCATCGGGCGGGGCATGCGCATCCGCATCGAACGCTCCCCGCGCCTCTACTTCGTGACGAAGGTCGAAGTCCTTTCTGGCGGCCAGGCCGCGCCTCAGCCGGCGGCGGCGAGCGGCCAGCGGCAAGCCGTCCCGGGCTTTCTCGGCGGCGGCTTCCCGTTCGTCCCGATACCGGCGGCGATCATCGCCTCACTCGCCGGGGTGGCCGTGACTGATAGCACGAAGCAAATCGGCGAAGCGGGCGCGCCGGCCGCGGTTGCGCTGCATTCGTACGACGTGG
>JANXYE010000170.1 GCA_025350285.1 Chloroflexota bacterium | reverse complement strand
CATCGACCCCGCCGAGGCGGAAGCGGCCTCCCTCGACATGACGGTCTTCCTCCCAGGCATCCCGGGGCCACTCTGCATCGGCCACCCGGCCGCCTGCAACGCGCTCAACGCTTCGGCGACGGCCGCCGGCGCGACGGTCCTCCGCGGCGTCGAAGATGTGCGCGTCCAGGCCGGCGCCGCACCATCGGTGACCTATTTCCACGATGGCGTCGAACAGACCGCGAAGGCGCGGCTCGTCATCGGAGCGGATGGGCGCAACTCCAGCGTCCGCCGCCAGCTTGGCATCGGACTGGAGCGAGGCGCGCCGCATCACCTTTTCAGCGGCATGCTCGTCGAAGGGGCCGAGGGTTGGCCGGAGGACGTCCAGACCATGGGTAGCGAGGGCGACGTCCAGTTCCTTGCCTTCCCCCAGGGCGGCGGGCGGGTCCGGCTCTACATGAGCTACGCGCTGCACCAGAAGTCGCGCCTCTCTGGCGAGGCCGGGCCACGGAATTTCCTCGAGGCGTTCAAGCTGAAGAGCGTGCCCCGCTCCGAGGTGCTTGCCAACGCTCGTGTGGCCGGTCCCTGCAACTCCATCCCGAACGAAGACACCTGGATCGAGCGGCCGTACGTGGAGGGCGCTGTGCTCATCGGCGACGCGGCCGGCTACAACGACCCGATTATCGGCCAGGGGCTTTCGATCACACTGCGCGACGTGCGGGTCGTTTCGGAGCTGCTGCTCGCTTCCGAACAGTGGCATGCCGGCCTGTTCGACGCTTACGCCGAAGAGCGCGCGGAGCGGATGCGCCGGCTGCGCTTCTGCGCCGAGGTCGATTCGATCGTGCATGCCGAGTTCACGGAGGGGGCGCACCGCCGCCGCCTGGCCGTGCGCAGGAAACGGGCGAACGACCCGGCCTTCCTGCTCGGACTTGCGGCCGTGATGATCGGGCCAGAGATGCTCCCGCCCCAGGTCTTCAGCGACGAGATAAAGCGCGAACTCGTGGCCATGGCCTGAAGCACTCGCGCTTCGCTGTGAATCGCCCCGCCGGTACACTCCAGACGCATGAACCCCGAACGATTCAGCTATTCGTCCCAGCGCCTGAACCTTAACTACGTCCGCTGGGGAGACCCGGCGAAGCCGCCGCTTATCCTCATCCACGGCACGCGCGACCACGCCCGTTCCTGGGACCGGACCGCCGCCGCTCTCATCGACCGCTACTGCGTCTACGCCCCGGACCTGCGCGGCCATGGTGACTCCGAATGGTCGATCGGTGGGGATTACTCGATCATCGACTATGCGCTCGACATCCACGCCCTCGGCGACCACATCGGCCGCGCCCCGTACACGGTCATCGGGCACTCGCTCGGGGGAGGCGTGGCGCTTCAATATAGTGGGGCGTTCCCGGAAAAGGTTTCGAAGCTGGTCACGATCGAGGGCCTCGGTGGGCTCGGCTGGTCCGCTGGCGTCCGCCGGCCGGCGCACGTCCGCATGCGCGAGTGGGTCGAGAGCATGCGCAAGCTCGAAGGCCGAGTGCTGCGGGCCTACCCGAGCATCGATGACGCGACGAGCCGCATGGTCGAAGCGAACAGCCACCTTTCGCCCGAACTCGCGCGACACCTGACGGTGGAAGGCGCACGCCCGGCGGCCGATGGCAACGGCTTCACCTGGAAGTTCGACAACTTTACGCACGCTGGCTCGCCCTACGAGTTCAATATGGAGGACGCCCGCGACCTCTGGAACCAGATCCGCTGCCCCATCTTCATCATCTGGGGCGAAGAGAGCTGGGGCCGGCGGTTCAGCACGCTCGACCTGAGCGCGTTCCACACCTATCGCTCGGTCCGGGTAGAGAACGCGGGCCACTGGGTGCACCACGATCAGTTCGAGGTTTTCATGAAGCTTGTCAACGAGTTTCTGTCCGAATGAGTGCGCGCCGGAGGTTGCGGGAATGGCGCGGCGCGGGGCTGTTTCTTGCGGCTGTCGTTGCGGTGCTCATGGCCGCGTGCGGTGGTGACGACGCCGCGAAGACGCCCACGAAGAGTTCGTCCACACCGACCACGGCGGCGGGAACCTCCGTCGCGACGAGCACGAAGTCGAGCGCGACCACGTCCGATGCGTCGTCGGCGGCACAGCTGGCGGCCATCAACACCGCCCTCCCGCCCGCAATCGTCGATGGCAAGGCGCTCGGGCCGAAGGGCGCAAAGGTCACGCTCGATGTCTACGAAGATTTCCAGTGCCCGTTCTGTTTGAAGTTCAACGTGGTGATGCTCCCAACCCTGGTCGAATACGCGAACGCCGGGAAGGTTCGGGTCGAATTCAAGAACTTCCCCATCCTCGGGGTCGAGTCCGTCCAGTCCGCCGTCGCCTCCGAGTGCGCGGCCAGCCAGGGCCTGTTCTGGCCGTTTTACCAGCGCCTCTACGCGGAACAGTTCAAGGCCGGGCAGTTGACGAAAGAACAGAACAACATCGGCCGCTTCAGCAAAGAGAACCTGGCCGCATATCTGCTCGCCGCGGGGGGCAAAGCGGATCTCTTCCAGACTTGTTACGGCAACGCGGAGTCGATCGCCGCAGTCCAGGCGGATTACACCGGCGGGCAAACGGCCGGCGTCAAGGGCACCCCGGGGCTCGTGCTGAACGGCGTGTTCGTGGCCACGCCGGGTGACGTGGCCGCGCTCCGAAAGTTACTTGACGACGCCGCCGCGAACTAGTGTAGTGAATCACAATTGGCTTGCGCTTGAAGTCGGCTGCGCGCCGGGGTGGCCGTCAGATTTTTGCGGAGGCTCAAGCATGGCGCGGAGGCAACGAACCGCTCGTGGGCACTCGCGGCCAGGATTGGCATCGCGAATCAAGAGGCAGGCAAGCGCCAATCCTAGCCGCGACGGATACGGAGCGGTCTCTCCAGTGAGCCCGCGGCCGG
>JANXYE010000126.1 GCA_025350285.1 Chloroflexota bacterium | reverse complement strand
TGACTCCTTAAGGGGCGGGCGTAAACGGGCAGCGAGGGCTTCGGCCGGGTTCCGCCGCCGCAGGCTCGTCGCCCTCGGATGACGGGCGAACGTGTGCCGTTCTGTCGCAGCCAGAAGTGATACACCAGCGACTCCAGCCGCGACCTTCCAAGCGCTTCCTGACATGGATCTCCCCACCGGGTCCGCCGTGGTTTCGCCGGCGACTTCCATAACAATCCAGGTGAGTGTCAATCCCGTGGTTCGTCGTCAGGTGAGCCCGGGCCGGCTGAGACCGCCCCTGGCGCAACGCTCGGGTCGAGTCGTTCTGTTGACGAGTGCGGCGTCGATGCGAGGTCGGAGCAGCACTGCCCCGGCTCGGGACCGATCTTCGGTTTCGGCTTCTCGCTCCGTGCAGAGGGCATTGCTGCGCTAACGCGGTGCTGTATGCCCGAGTTCAAAATGCGGTTATCCACATCAGCGGCCTCCAGTGGTTTGGAGCCCCGCAGAGCCACTTATGGTCAACCTGTAGATTCTGTGGTGCCGAAGCCCGGACTTGAACCGGGGACACCCGCATTTTCAGTGCGGTGCTCTACCAACTGAGCTACCTCGGCAGGGATTCTATCGTGTCAGGGGCGGGGCCGGCGGTCAACATGAATGGCGCGCAGCCCCGCGTTTGCGACCGGTCCTGGCGCCACCCATGTGGCACTCGGCCGCTACTTCTTCAGCCAGCTCATCATGGCCCGCATCTCCGCGCCGACCTTCTCCACGGGATGCTCGGCTTCCCGCCGGCGGGTGGCGAGGAAGGACGGGCGGCCGGCCATGTTTTCGAGAATCCATTCCTTCGCGAACTCACCGCTCTGGATCTCTTCGAGGATCTTCTTCATCTCTTTCTTGGTTTCGGCGGTCACGATCCGCGGGCCACGCGTGTAGTCGCCATATTCGGCGGTGTCGCTTATCGAGTAGCGCATGCGCCCGAGGCCACCCTCGTAGATCAGGTCCACGATCAGTTTCACTTCGTGCATCGTCTCGAAGAAGGCGCTTTCGGGTTCGTAACCGGCTTCGACCAGGGTTTCGAACGCGGCCTTGATCAACGCGGAGAGGCCGCCGCAGAGGATCACTTGCTCGCCAAAGAGGTCCGTTTCGGTCTCTTCGCGGAAGGTGGTTTCGAGGATACCAGCGCGGGCGCCCCCGATGCCTTTGCCGTAAGCGAGGGCGACCTGCATGGCCGTTTCGGTGGCGTTCTGGTGGACCGCGACGAGGCAGGGGACGCCGCCGCCTTCGGTGTAGACGCGGCGAACAAGGTGGCCGGGGCCCTTTGGGGCGATCATCGTCACATCGACGAAGGGCGGGGGCTGGATCTGCTGGAAATGGATGTTGAAGCCGTGGCCGAACATCAGCATCTTGCCTTCGCTGAGGTTGGCTTCGATCCCGTGTTCGTAGATCGCCTTCTGGAGGTGGTCCGGGGCGAGGATCATGATGATGTCGGCCTCGCGCGCGGCCTGTTCGACCGTTGTGACGCGGAGGCCCTGCTTCTCGGCGGCTTCCCAGGATTTCGAGCCGGGGTAGAGGCCGACCATCACATCGCAGCCGCTGTCCTTGAGGTTGAGCGCGTGGGCGTGGCCCTGTGAGCCGAACCCGATGACGGCGATTTTGCGCCCGTTGAGGAGCGAAAGGTCGGCGTCCTGCTCGTAGTACATTTTTGCCATGGTGGGCCTCCGGCGAGTGTTTGTAGTGCCGCTCGTTGTGTGACGCCGGAACTACCCGGCGGTGTGGTTTGGTTAGATCGGCTGGATGGGGGACTTCATAAAGCGCTCGCCGCCATAGCTCTGGTCGGGCGAGACGCCGATTTCGCGCAGCATCCAGTAGGTTTCGATGATGATGATCTTGCCATCGACGAGGCGCACCCAGCTAGCGGCTCGCGGGCGGCTCGCGTCGATGCTCACTTCCACCAGTGCCGTGTGGTCGGCGGCGTACACGGCACTGACGTGGGCCACGCCAAACGCCGGGCGCGGGATGGCGGCCATCAGCCCGGCGATGTTGTCGAACCCGGCGGCCAGGCCGTAAACGCCCTCAATCAGCACGGGTTTTTCGTGGAAGAGCGCCTTCGCGGTTTCGAGGTCGCCCGTGAGCAGCGCCCTGAACGCCGTCTCCACGGTGATCTTCGTGGCCGATGCGCTGCCGCCGCGGTAGCCGAGGGCGTTCTCCATGGCGACGTTGGCCGGCTTGTCCAATTCGGTGTTGCGGAGCATGCCGTAGAGGCGGCGTTCGGCGATTTCCTCGTCCGACATACGGAAAACTTCGATGACGCGTTGGGTGAATGGGCGCCAGTCGTAGCCTTTTGCGTCGATCGTGGCGCGGACGACGACCGAATCGTCCTGCTCGACATATTCGAGGTCCGAATAGTTGCAGTCCGCGTAGTCCCGCAGAAAGGTGCGCTGCCAGTCGCCGACTTCAGTGCTGGATCGGAGGATCGGGCCGCGGAAGGACGTAAAGAGGACGTCCGGGGCGTGCCGCGCTTCGATTTCGGCGAAGCGATCGAAGTTGATGGCTGTGAGAAGCGCGTTGACCGCATCGATGTTCGACATGCTGGCGCGAGCACCTGTAGGGCGAGTGATCTCGGAGATTGTACCCGGCGCGGCGAAACGGGCTATCGGCGGCGGCGGACGGGCGGCTTGCGAGACGGGACGGGACGGCTACAATCCGCGAACCACACGTGGAGACATGCAATGCCCGCGAAGACACCCGAACAAGTCCAGACGCTTTGGGAAGCCGCGATGAACGCTGGCGACATAGACGGCGTCGCGGCGCTGTATGAAAAGGGCGCGACCTACGTGCCGCAGCCAGGCACGACGGTGACCGGCCCAGCCGGCGTGAAAGACGCGCTGGCGCCGTTCGTTGCCATGGGCGCCAAGATCAAGCTTGGCTCGGACACGGTGTTCAAGGTCGATGAGAACCTGGCCGTCATGTACGGCGCGTGGTCGGCCGCGTTCACGGGTGAGGACGGCAAGCCGGCCGAAATGAGCGGCCGCTCGATCGAGATCGTGCGGCGCCAGCCGGATGGCAGCTGGCTGTACGCGTTCGACGACGGGACAGGGCGGAGTTCGTAGCGGCCAGGGCGGAAGAGCGGCGGCAGCCTGACGTCAGGCGAACATCAGCCTGCCCGCGCGGCTTCGGGATCGCGCGGCCCAACGACCTGGCGGTCTCCATCCACTCGCTCATGACCACTCGGGCGTTGGCGACTGCGTCCTCATGCGTGTCGCCATCCGCCATGCAGCCGGGAAGCTTCGGCACATCCACGACGAAGGCGTCGTCGGGCTCGCTCCACCAGATGACCAACTGGAACCGAATCATCGACATCTCCGGGCTGCCTGAGCCGATCCTGTAGAAACCGCCGCTCCCTGTCGGTCGCGGTGCTGATGGCGTGTCCGGCAGCTGGCGTTAGATCGGGCGGAAGACGGGGATTGGGTACTCCCCGGAGTCCTGCTGTTCGTATTCGACCCGCACGCGCTGGCCGATCGAGATGTCCGTTGTCGGGTTCGCCGTGCCAACGACGTTCGTCAGCATCCTGAAGCCCTCGTCGAGGTCCACATAGGCGACCGCGTAGGCGCCGAGTTCGACGAAGCCGGGGATGCGGTTCTGGCGGACGACGGAGTAGGTGTAGACGCTGCCTTCGCCCTTCGAAACGTGCCAGCTGAGGGCGTTCGAGCCGCAGGACTGGCAGTGGGCCGTCGGGGTGAAGTTCACCTTCGAACAGGCGTCGCAGGTCTGGTAACGAAGCTCGCCGGCTTTGACACCGTCCCAGTAGTGCTTGGTATCGGCTTCCGGGAAGTGGGGTTGGGGGCGGTTGGGCATCGGTGGGCCTCCTGGCGTGATGAGTGGTAAGCCGCCGCTTGCTGCCGCGCGCGGTGCTGAATGTGCGGCCTAATCGGCGGCGAGGATGACGGTGCCGCCCGTGTGGGTGCCGCCGAGGAGGCCGCCGTTCCCGTGGGCGACGGCGAGTTTTGCCCCCGGCACCTGAGATGTGGATTCTCCGCGAAGCTGGCGCGTCGCTTCCAGTAACAGGAAGAGGCCGCGCATGCCGGGGTGGTTCGAAGAGAGCCCGCCGCCGTCGGTGTTGAGAGTGAGGCCGGGCTTGTCGAAGGCGAGGTGGCCATCGCCGATGAACTGCCCGATTTCGCCCTTCTTGCAGAAGCCGAGGTCTTCCAGGCAGGTCGCGACCGTGATCGTGAACGAATCGTAGATCATCGCGATGTCGATTTCAGCGGGGCTTACGCCGGCCTGAGCGAAGGCGGGCGGGCCGCTCTGGGCGGCGGCGCTGGTGGTGATGTCGCCGCCGTTTTCGCGGTACTTGGTCGCTTCGCCTGTCCCCAGGATCCAGACGGGCTTCTTCTTGATGTTGCGGGCCACCTCGGGGGAGACGAAGACGCAGGCGCCACCGCCATCGGAGACCATGCAGCATTCCAGCAGGTGCAGGGGGTCGGCGACGATGCGCGATTCGAGGACATCTTCGACCGTAATCTCATCGACCTTGACGAACTGGAGGTCGGTCATCGCCTTCACGGCTTCCGGGTTGCGCATGGCGTGCTTGCGCGTCGCCACCGAGATCTCGGCGAGCTGTTCCGTGGTGGTGCCGTATTCGAACATGTGGCGCTGCTTGACCATCGCGTAATTGCTGATCAGCGTGGAGCCGTAGGGCCCCTCCATGTTGGCGGACCAGGATTGGCCGCCGCCGCGCCCGCCGGTGCCGATCGGGATGCGGTTCGAAGCGGCCGTCGAGCCATACGTCGTGATGGCGACGTTCACGCGGCCCGCGGCGATATCCCGCAGCGCATGGGCGGCGTGGAATTCGTAGGACGAGCCGCCGACCTGGGTCGTATCGATAACACGCGGCCTGAGGCCCAGGTAGGCGGCGAGCCCGAGGCCACCGCCGCCTTCACCGTCGCCCGCGTCATAAAGGCCGTCGATGTCTTTCCAGTCGAGCCCGGCGTCGTTCAGCGCGGCCTTGAGCGAGGCCGCCTTGATCTGCATCGCGGAGACGCCAGGGGCGACACGCAGCGGGAATTCGTGGATGCCAGCAATGGCGGCCTTACGTTCTTGAGTCACAGCCCCACCTTTTGTCCTGTGGATTAAGCGGGGCGAAATCTAGCACGCGGACGAGCGAAGCGCACGACGCTGTGCTGGTTCTGTCGCTGCCGAGTGACTATGTCGGCTTAAGTGCCGAGTGATTTTGTCACAGCTGGGTATGTGCGCCATGAAGGCGTCGCCGAGGGTCTTCACCTCACCGCCGTGGTGGCTGGCAAGGGCCGCCCGCACGACCGCGAAGTGGGTCTTGCGCAGACGTTCCATTGCATCCTGTCCCAGCCGCGAAAGCAGGTCCGTGGACCCCACCAAGTCCGTGAACAGGAACACGTTCAATTCCGACGCCATGGCGCTGTTATACCACCCACGCAATGCCACGACACCAACGCCGCCACCGCAAGCCCGTTGATGCGGGCTATTCGACGCGGACTTGCGCCGAAGATTCGATTTTGTGCCGCTAGCGAGGCGCCCGGAAGGGTCGCACGATGAAACAATCGTGCATCGTCCGGCGGAAGTGAATTCTGCCGGGAGCAGCCCTCCCCGGCGGCGGCCGCCAACACCACTCTCGCCCGGAAGGCGAACCGTTGCTCGGTCTTGGCTGACCGCAGCCAACGCTCCAGTTCTGCCCGCTCTTCGCCCGATACCTCGACTACCGTTGCTTTCTGCGCCATGCCCGCAGTATCTTACAACTTCCGCTTATTTTCACTAGTTAGTACTAGCCGAGTGGCCGGGCGGGCGCCTCGCGGATTTTCGCTAAGCCGAACGAACGGAAGGCCGGCACGGCCCACCTGGTATGCGCGAACGGGCTGCGGCCGTACCCGAAAATCGACCGAAGACGTACCGACGACACGAATCCCTAATAGTGTGAGGTCCCGACGGCGAGAACGCCCCGGGCCGGCGCTCCGGGCACAGGTCAATGAGCCTTGCGCAGTTCGAAATGTCAGGCCGAGGAACGCTCGAACGCCCCATTGCGAGCCCGTCGCGCGAGACGATCGACGTTCACAAAACGGGAACGCGCGAAGCTGACGATGACGGCGCCCCAACCGATGCCTCAGGTCGGCCGGAACGAGCGCGTCGTGGGCGTCCTAACCGACCTGCGGTGTGTCGCCGCAAACCGCACGAATTTGACCCGGAAGGCGCGAAACTTTTATCCGTGGATGCAGACCGGTCGCCGACGGATGTCTGGGCATTGGAAAAGGCCGGGGGGAGAGAAGCCCCCCGGCCCTTTCGCAGGAGCGCGGCGCTTCGCCTGAAGCCACACCGCGCCAGTCGGAATGAGTTCTTATTTGCGCTTATCCGGCTGCGAGATTCTTTCCCTTGGTCGCGACGAAGCTTACGCAGTCGCCCTGGTTCTTGAAGGCGTTGCCGCTGCTGTCCGCGAGATTTTCCCAGCCGCCGTTCTTGCACTGGTCTTTGCTTGTGACGATGTTATCTGTAACGCTCACGTTGTCGAGAGCCGGGCCGAAGGCGGGAAATACGCCACCCGTGGTACTCGCAAAGGTGAGGCTCGTGCTGGTCGTCGTCGCGACGAAGGAGTATGTCTGCGCCGTCCAGCCCATGTTCGTGTTGGTCTTCCCTGTAGTGTC
>JANXYE010000118.1 GCA_025350285.1 Chloroflexota bacterium | reverse complement strand
TGGAGCGCGACCGCACCGCCGAAGAGGAGAGCGCCCGCCATTGCCCGGAGCGGGTTCCACATGGCGAAGATCACCAGCGCAACGGCGATGAATCCGCGGCCGTTCGTCAGGTTTTCCACCCAGGTCGCCGTGTAAGCGAGCGAGATCTGCGCGCCACCGAGGCCGGCCAGCGCGCCCCCGAAGGCGACCGCCGCGTACTGGATGCGCGCCGGGTGCAGGCCCGCCGCGAACGCGGATTCGGTACTCTCACCGACGGCCCGCAGCATCACGCCCCAGCGTGAACGGAAGACGAACCACCAGAGCACCGCCGCCAGGGGGAACACCGCGTACGTGAGCACGTCGTGATCGAAGAGCACGGGCCCAGCGAAGGGAACGTCTGAGAGCCACGGGATTGGGTAGTTGCGCAACGGCGTGATTTGCACGCTCACGTAGGGCCGCCCGAAGAACGCCGTCAGCCCCAGACCAAGGAACATGAGCGCAAGTCCGCTGGCCAACTGGTTCGCACCGCGCGTGACGACCAGGAACGCGTGCACCGTTGCCAGCAGCCCACCTGCGATGAGGGCAGCCAGGACGCCGAGATACGGCGAACCGCTTTCGGCGGTCACGATATACCCTGCGCAGGCGCCCGAGAGCATGCACCCCTCAACGCCGAGGTTGATAATGCCAGCCCGCTGGGCGATGACCTCGCCGAGCGATGCGTACATCACCGAGGTGCCAGCGCGGACAGCACCGGTGCTTACAGAGGTCACGAAGTTCATCTAGCCACCCACCCCGGTGCGGTTCTTGCGGCCGGCGAGCACACCGAAAAGGATCAGCGCCATAAGGATGTTCACGGTCGATCCGGGCAGGTCCAGGGCGAGTTGCAGGCTATCGCCGCCCACCGAGATTGCACCGAAGAGCAGGCAGGCGAGCACGATCCCGAGCGGCCGGTGTCCGCCGAGCCATGCGGCCAGGAAACCGATGTAGCCGTAGTTGACCGAGATCCCCGGGCGCAGCCGTCCCTGGATTCCCGTTACCTCGGCCATCCCCGCGATGCCCGCGACCGCGCCCCCAACCACAAGAGCCCAGAACAGATACCGGCCAACGGGAATGCCCGCGCGCTCGGCCGCCAGCGCATTACCCCCGACAACGCGCGCTTCGTACCCAATACGGGTGTAGCGAAGGATGAGGAAGACGGCGACCAGTGCGACCGCCACGAAGATGATGGCCGCGCTCACGCGGTCACCCCAGATAACCGGCAGCATCGCAGCACCGGGGAACTGCGCGGAAAACGGCCAGTTGGGCCCGTCCGGATCTTTCCAGGGTCCGTAAACGAAGTAGTTGACGAACTGGATGGCGACGAAGTTCAGGAGAAGGGAGGAGATCGCTTCGTTCACCTTCCCCTTCACGCGGAGGAGCGCCACGAGGCCCGCCCAGGCGCCACCGCCCGCGGCCCCGGCAAGGAAGGCGAGTGGAATGAGCGCCCACCCTGGTGCCCCGCTATAGAGGATCGCTCCGGAAGCCGCCCAGGCGCCGATGTAGAACTGGCCTTCGCCACCCACGTTAATGAGCCCAACGCGGGCCGGTACGGCAACGGCCAGGGCGCAAAGGCCGAACGGAATGAGCTTGACCAGCACTTCGTTCCGGCCGAATTCCGTGCCCACCGATGCGTCCCACATCACGCGCACGGTATCGAGCGGGTTCGTGCCATCAAGAAGGATGATGATCCCGAAGACGGCCATCGCGGCGCCAACCGCAAGGCCGAAACGCAGCATCGCGTTCAGCGGCAGCGGGCCAATGTTCTGGGGCGGTTGCCAGCCAAGGCGGCTGCGGACGTTCGCTGCAAGCGTCATTCCTCGGTGCCTCCTGTCATCAGGTGCCCGACGCGCATGGGGTCGATAGTGCCGCGCGCGAACTTCCCCACCACGTGGCCGTGGTGGAGGACCAGCACTTCATCGGCCAGTGCTTGCAGCTCATCCAGGTCCTCGGAGACGAGGAGAACGGCGGCACCGGCATCGCGGAGTTCCACCAGCATCCGCTGCACGGCCCGCGCGCTCGCCACGTCCAGGCCACGCGATGGGTAATAGGCGAGCAGGTACCGACAGTGCGGCTGCAGTTCGCGCACGATGACGACCCGCTGGACGTTTCCGCCGGAGAGCGTCTCCAGCACGCGGCTGAGCGCGGGCATTGGGAACGGCGAGGCGGCGGAGAGGGCCGTGGCCGCCGCCCGTAACCGCCCCGGCCGCAGGACACGCCCCTTGCCATCGATCTTCGCCCGGGTGAGCATGAAATTCTCGCCGACCGTCATCGGCCCAACTGCGCCGTGGGCCACAGGATCCTCCGCTATCAGGCAGAGCCCCGCGCGCAGCCGCTGGGCCGGCGAGGCGTGAGTCATCTCCGTGCCACCGAGGCTCACGGAGCCCCCATGTAGCTTGCCGATCCCGAGGAGCACATCGGCGAGACCGGCCTGGCCGCTTCCCGCCACGGCAGCGATGCCGACGATCTGGCCCGCCGGCACATCCATCGAAACGTCGCGCAGCGAAGAGCGGCCGTCTCGAGCCGAAGTGGTGACATGCTCCAGGCGAATGCCAGGGCCTTGCGGGTCGGCGGGCGCAGATTCCACGATGGCCGTCTGGTTCTGGCGCTCGCCGAGCATCAGCTTCAGCAGCGATGTCCGCGTGAACGCTTCGATGGGCCCGGCACCTACGACCTTACCTCGCCGGAGCACGGCCACCTTGCTGGCGCAGGCGAAAACCTCGTTAAGCTTGTGGGTGATCAGGAGAATCGTGTAGCCGTCGTCCCGGAGGTGGCGAAGCGTAGCGAGCAGGCTCTCAACTTCGTGCGGCGCCAGGACGCTCGTCGGCTCATCCAGGATCAGGATGCGCGCATCGCTCGCCAACACCTTCACGATCTCGGCCCGTTGCCGCTCGCCGATCGAGAGGTCCGCGACGAGAGCATCAGGGCGAACCTCGAGCTCGTAGCGCCGGGAGAGTTCCTCGATCGTGTGCGCCAGATAATGCACCTCAGCGTCCGGCGGCTCTTTGTTCAGGTTTTCCAGCAGCACCCGGGGACCTTTGGTTTCCGCATAGGCGACGACCCGGCGCAGACGCTCCAGTCCCGCTTCCATGCGCCGTGTCACGATCGAACTAAAATGATAACCGGCGTGCACGACAATCCAGCCGGCGCCAAGCAACGCGGCGGCATCGACATAGGCTTTCAAATAAGCATCGACCGCTTCACCGACCAGCGGCGCGAGTTCCGCC
>JANXYE010000077.1 GCA_025350285.1 Chloroflexota bacterium | reverse complement strand
CTTCGACGCAGTCCTGGCGGGCGACACGCCCGCGCTCGACGCGTTGTTTACGAAGGACGCCACCTTCTGGCGCAACTTCGATTACCAGGACCAGCAGCGTGACGCCTTCGTTCCAGCGTTCGGGATGGTCGCGAGCATGGTCACAGGCCTGCGCCTCGACAACGTCCGCCGTACCGGGACGGCGTCCGGGTTCGTCGAGCAGCACACGCTTTGCGGCGTCACCGCCTCCGGTGCGGAACTCGCCGCACACGGCTGCTTCATCGCGCAGGTCAACGACGGTAAAATCGCCCGCGTCGAGGAGTACCTCGATGCCGCACAGCTCGCGCCGCTCGTGGCCCCACGAGGAGCACAGGCATGAACGCAACCGAACACCTGGCCATCCTCGATCACTTCTTCGCGGCCATCCAGGCCGGCGATATCGAAACCGTGAAGGCCACCTACCACCCGGACGCCGAGATCTGGCACAACAACGACAACGCCGTGCAAGGCGTGGCGGACAATCTCCGCACCCTGAGCTGGGTTTCGCAGAACATCGCGGGCATCAGCTACGACGACGTCAAGCGGACACCGATGGACGATGGCAAGGTTGTCCAACAGCACGTCCTCCGCGGCACGGCCCCGAACGGCAAGCCGCTGAACGTCGTCGCCTGCATCGTCTTCACGTTCGATGACGGCGGGCGGATCACGCGGCTCGAAGAGTACCTGGATTCCGCCCAGGTCGCGGTCATCACATCGTGACGCCGGGAGCCCGCCTGCGGGAACTGATGGCGCGGGGCACGGTGCTGGCGCCGTTCGTCTTCGATGGCGTGCAGGCAAAGCTCGCTCAGCAGGCCGGTTTCGAAGCCCTCTACATGACGGGATTCGGCACGGCCGCGGCACACGGACTCCCCGATGTGGGCCTCATTGGCCTCGGCGAGATGTCCGCGAACGCCGCCTTAATCGCCGCCTCCATCAGTGTGCCGCTGATCGCCGACGCGGACACCGGCTACGGCAACGAAACGAACATCGCCCGGACCGTGGCTGTCTACGAACGCGCCGGCGTCGCCGCGCTGCACATCGAAGACCAGGATTGGCCGAAGCGCTGCGGCTTCCTTGAAGGCAAGCGCGTTATTCCGATGGAGGAGATGGCCGCGAAAGTGCGCGCGGCCGTCGCGGCCCGGACGGACCCGGCGCTGGTCATCATCGCCCGCAGCGACGCACTCCAACCGAATGGCTGGGACGACGCCGTGACGCGGGCGAAAGCTTATCGGGCGGCCGGCGCGGACATGGTTTTCCTCGATGGCCTGAAGACGCGCGAGATCATCGAGCGCGCCGCGAGCGACCTCGCCGGCATCCCGCAGCTGCTGAACAGCTGGCTCGTGACCCCGGACGAGGCGCGGGCGCTGGGCTTCGCCATCTACATCCACCTCGGCGTGATGATGCGCCACTTCGCCGACTTCCGGGCGTCGCTGGCGGAGCTGCGCGACACCGGTCGCATCTCGCTCAAGCGAGGGGACGCCAGCGTGGAGCCAATCACGGAACTGCTCCGGGGCTGAGCGCGGTAACGACGCCTCCTTCCCATGAATGACGACCCAGGGGTCGTCCCGTTCCAATCCCTTCGCCCCCGCCGTACGATGCCCACTGCGGGGTGTGCCAGGACGCCCGCCCCGCGGAGAAATGTATGACAGCCGCCACCGTCCCTGCCAACGCGAGCGTCCACCCACTGGAACCGCTAACCGATGACGAATTTCGGGCGGCCGCGCGCGCCCTGCGGGATGCGGGCCATCTCGCTGGCCGCCGGATCATCTGTTCGACATCGCTGCACGAACCGGACCACGCCGCCCTTGCGAACGGCAAGAGCCCGGAGCGAGAAGCTGCCGTCACGCTCATCGATAGATCGACTGGCGAGGTATTCGAAGCAATCGTGGCCGTTACGAGAGATACCGTCGTCTCCTGGGTCCACGTGCCGGGCGTTCAACCGGGAATGACGATGACCGAGCTGGACGAGGCTACCGACACCATCAAATGCAACCCCGAGTTCCAGGCCGCGCTGGCGAAGCGTGGCCTGACGGACATGTCTCTCGTCGCGGTCGATTGTTGGCCGAACGGGAACTTCGGGTTCGTCGAAGACAGCACGCGGCGGCTCACGCGCGCGCTTGTCTGGGTGCGCAGAGGCATGCACGACAACGCCTATGCGCGGCCGGTCGAGGGCGTCATCGCCGTCGTGGATCTGAATCTGATGGAGGTCGTCCGGGTTGAGGACCATGGCCTGGTCCCGCTGCCGGATGGCAATGCGAACTACGCGGCGGCCCTGGTCCCGAATCAGCGGGCAGACATCAAGCCTCTCGAGATCCATCAGCCCGAGGGCCCGAGCTTCGAAGTCGAAGGCCACCTGATTCGCTGGCAGAAGTGGCAAATCCGCTTCGGATTCACCCACCGCGAAGGACTCATCCTTCACAACGTTGGCTATGCGGACGGCGGCCGGCTGCGCGGGATCCTCCACCGGGCGTCGCTTTCGGAGATGGTTGTCCCCTATGGCGACCCGGGGCCCACGCATAACCGCAAGAACGCGTTCGATGCCGGTGAATACGGTCTCGGCATGTGCACGAACTCGCTCGAACTGGGGTGTGACTGCCTCGGCGAGATTCGCTACTTCGATGGGATCCTCGCCGCGCCAGATGGTGAGCCGTACACGATTAAGAACGCGGTCTGTCTGCACGAAGAGGACTACGGCATCCTCTGGAAACACGTCGATCGGGACACCGGCAGCGAAGTCCGGCGGTCACGGCGGCTGGTGCTTTCGAGCATCGCCACCGTCGGCAACTACGAATACGGGTTCTTCTGGTACTTCTACCAGGACGGCGCGATCGAGTACGAGATAAAGCTGACGGGCATCCTCTCCGTGGGGGCGATCGCCCCGGGTGAGACGCGCAAGTACGGCACGATTGTCTCGCCGGGCGTTTACGCGCCCATCCACCAGCACTTCTTCAGCGTGCGGCTGGACTTCAACCTCGACGACGGCGGCAACTCTATCTACGAAGTGAACACGGAGGCGGAGCCGATTTCCGACGAAAACCCCTTTGGGAACGCGTTCTTTGCCAAATCGACGCTGCTCGCCCGCGAATCGCAAGCCAAACGCCGCGTCAACCAGGAAACGGCGCGTTACTGGCGAATCGTGAACCAAACCTCGCTGAACCGAATGGGGCAGCCAGTCTCCTACAAGCTCATGCCGATGGAGAACTGTCTCCCCATGAACCTTCCAGGTTCGAGCCTGATCCAGCGGGCCGGCTTCACTACGAACCATCTCTGGGTGACGCCGTACGACCGCCGGGAAATGCACGCCGCCGGCCAATACCCCAACCAGCACACGGGTGGCGCCGGGTTGCCAGAATGGACCGCCGCCGACCGGAGCATCGAGAACACGGACGTGGTCGTGTGGTACACGCTGGGACACAACCACGTACCGAGGCCGGAGGACTGGCCGGTGATGCCCACCTATTACGCAGGGTTCAAACTCTTGCCGGTCGGGTTTTTCGATTCGAACCCGGCGCTCGATGTCCCGCCTTCGATGGCCGCGCACGGCGAGAACCGCCAGCACGAGTAACGGCTGAGGCGTCCAGGAACCTGGACCGCGGGCGCGCACCGCGCTGGGAGCGACCGTTTTCCGGCCAATGAATCGGCGCAAGCGAACTCGCCGGAGCGGGACGGCCGACGGTTCACCCGCCAGCGCGCTCGAACGTCAGCGCCGGACGGCCCGGGGTAGTGGAGACG
>JANXYE010000074.1 GCA_025350285.1 Chloroflexota bacterium | reverse complement strand
CACCACTCGGCCAAACGAGGTCATCAACTTCCCGTAGATGTCGTCCGTGATGCGCGGCTTGCGTCGAAACACCCGCGAACCGTCCCCGATTGGGGCCTGGACGGCAACCCGGGCTAAGCTGGGCGGCGATGGACGCCCCTCCGGCCCCCGGAATCACGGCGATTGTGCTTGCGGGCGGAAAGAGCACGCGGTTCGGGTCGGACAAGGCGTCGGCCATCCTCGCCGGACGGCCTATGCTCGACTGGGTCGTGACCGCCTGCGCGGAGGCCTGCGCGCCAATCGTCGTGGTGCGTGCCCGGGGCCAGCGCCTCCCGCGCGTCGGCGCGCCAATCGAAGTCATCGACGACTTCGTGGACGGGGCCGGGCCATTGGCCGGGCTCGCGGCCGGCCTGCGCGCGACGACCACGGAGTTCGCCTTCGCTACCTCCTGCGACGCCCCTCTGCTCCGGCCGGAGTTGATCGCGTTGCTCGCGCGGCAGATAGATGGCTTCGACGCGGCCTGCCCCGAAGTCGATGCCCGTCTGCAACCGCTCGTCGCGGTCTACCGGGTCGGGGTCGCTCTTGGCGGAGTCGAAAAAGCCCTGGAGGCCGGGGAATCCAGCCTTCAAGCCGCGCTCTCTCGCCTTCGAGTTGCGGTCGTCAACGAGGCCGCCGTACAGGTGATCGACCCGAACCTTGACAGCTTCCTGAACATCAACCGCCCCGATGTGCGCGCAGACGCCGAAGCTCGCCTCTGCGTCGGCGGGAGCGCACCACCCCAACGGCCAATGGCCAACGGCTAATGGCCACTCGTCCAACGGCCAACGGCCAGCCCCCGCTTTCCCCTTCGGTTGACAGGCCCACACCCCACCCTATGATCGGCAGAAGGCGCGGTTGGGCCGGTGGGTCGAAGGGGCTCCGCGGTCGTTCGATCCGCCTGCGCACCAACAACACACCGCCGTCCCGCCCCGGGGCGGATTGGAAAGAGGAGTGGGGACACGTGACAACACTCGAACGGCCGCGCACGCTCGGCGAACTGAAAACCTCCGGCTATAAGGTTCTTCCGGTCCGGGAAGAGATGCGGACGAACCTGATAGCCAAGCTGCGTTCCGGTGAAGAACTCTTCCCGGGCGTCTTCGGCTATGACGAGACGGTGATCCCGCACATCGTCAACGCCATCCTGGCCGGCCAGGACATCATCTTCCTCGGCGAACGTGGCCAGGCCAAGAGCCGCATCATCCGTTCGCTCACATCGCTTCTGGACGAAGCAACGCCGTCACTCGCGGGCACGGAGATTCCCGAGGATCCGTACAACCCGATTACGCGAGCGGGACGAGACATCGTGGAGGAGAAGGGCGATGCGGCCCAACTCGTGTGGCTGGACCGCAGCCAACGGTATGGCGAAAAACTCGCTACGCCGGACATCACGATCGCGGACCTGATCGGCGAAGTCGATCCCATCAAGGTCGCGGAAGGCCGCTACCTGAGCGATGAGTTGACGATCCACTATGGGCTCATCCCGCGCACCAACCGGGGCATCTTCTGCATCAATGAGCTTCCGGACCTGGCCGAGCGCATCCAGGTCGGCCTGCTCAACATCATGGAAGAGCGGGATGTCCAGATTCGCGGCTACCGCATCCGGCTCGAACTCGATGTGTTCGTGGTCGCCAGCGCGAACCCTGAGGACTACACCAACCGCGGCCGTATCATCACGCCGCTGAAGGACCGCTACGGCGCCCAGGTGCGGACGCATTACCCGCACAAGATCGAACACGAGTTGGAAATCATGGAAGCGGAGCATCACCCCATGCCTTCGGACACGAAGGTTGTGGTGCCGCCGTATATGAAGGAGATCATCGCGGAGATCAGCCGGCTTGCGCGCAAGAGCCCAGATGTGAACCAGCGCTCAGGCGTCAGCGTCCGCGCGAGCATAGCGAACTACGAGAGCATGCTCGCTAACGCCCTGCGCCGCGCGATCCTGACCGGAGAAGATGTCGTGGTCCCCCGCGTGAGCGACCTTCCATACGTTGTCCCGACACTCGCGGGCAAGGTCGAGTTCGAAACTGTCGAGGATGGCCGCGAGGATCAGATCATCGACAAGCTCATTCAGGGAGCGGTCGTCGCGGTGTTCAACCGGACGTTCAACCTCGGCGAGATGGAACCGGCCGTAAACCGCTTCAAGGCTGGCCTCGCCGTCGAAGTCGGAGATATGACGCCGAGCGCCCAGTACACCAAGCTCGCGCGGCAGGTCGATGGCCTGATGGAGGCGGTCGAGAAAGCCGGCGGGGCCGGCTCCCCAGCCGAAACCGCGGCCGCCGTCGAGTTCATCCTCGAAGGCCTGCACCTCAATAAGCGCCTGAACAAGGACAAGGTTGGCGGCATCATCCGCTACAAGGGCTAACCCTTGGCTGAGCCCGAGACCGCGACGTGAGTTGGACGATTCAGCCTCTCCCCACCGAAGGCCCCCTCTTTGAGGGGGCCATTCGTGTCTACGCCGAGGCCTTCGCGAGGCCGCCCTACCGCGATTCCGATCGCGGTGGCGAGGTTCGCCAGCGGATGGTCGAGCAGCACCGCGCCTATCCGCGATTCCGCTCGTTTTGCGCGCTCCATTCGACCGGTCAGGTTGCCGGCATGACCTACGGCTATCACGGCGCCCGGGGCCAGTGGTGGCACGACGCGGTCGCCGCCGCCTTCTCGGTTGAACAGCGGGACCACTGGCTGCGGAGCAGCTTCGAACTCTGTGAGGTGGCCGTCGCCCCGGCGTATCAATCCTTCGGCATCGGGCGGGCGCTGATCGGCCGCCTGCTTGAGGGTTGCGATGAGGAGACGTGCGTGCTGACCTCCCGTGTGGATAGCCGGGCCAGCGATCTTTACCTGAAGCTCGGGTTCGAGCACATCTTGCGAATGCGCTTCTTCAAGGACGGGCACGACTTTTACGTGATGGGGAAGCGGCTCAAGGCTCCGAGCGGGTAATTCCCGGGATGCGCCGGAGGCCACGGTCGTAGGAGTACACGACGGTCGAGCCCTGCCGTTCCATCGTCGCGGCGAGCATGGCGTCGCCGAAGGTCGTCGCCAGCGTGTTGTACAGATCGAGCGCGCGGAGCACCGTAGCGCGGTTCTCGACTCGCATTCCGGCCAGGTGCACGATCCTGAGCAGAGCCTGCTTCGCGGTCTCCCGGTCCATCGCATAGGTGCCCCGAGAAGTGAGTACGAAGATGACCTCCGACACCGTCGATGCCGCGAGGGCGATCTCTACGTCACCCGTCTGGACGGTCGCGAGAAGCCGCTCCCCAGCCGCTCGCTTCACCGGGTCGTCGCCGGTGATAACTCGCACAATAACGTCTGAGTCAATGTGAGGGACGCTCATTGACGCGAGAAGCCGTATTTTTCGGCGTACGCATCGTTGAGGGCGATCTCAAGCATCTCGTCCCACTCCATCGGCCTCGGAAGCGTCGCGGCGATTCCCCGCAGCGACTCCAATGTTGGGAACATCGGCTTCTCAATTTTCACGCAGCCGTCTTCCCCGATGACAAAGCTGATACGGTCACCCAGCTCAATCCCGAGCCATCGACGTACCTCGGCCGGTACGGTCGTCTGACCACCTCGGCCGACGACCGACTCAATCACCCTTGACATGGGCGGTCCCCCTTGCAATCGCTCACATCCAAGTATAACGGGTAGGTTCAAGGACGTCGATGGTTTGACAGTCGTCGCTTCGGCCCGAACAATCCGGCGGATGAACACGCTCGTCCTTGGTGGTTCCCAATTCGTGGGATTGCACCTCGTGCGGGAGCTTTACGCTCGCGGGCACGAGGTCACGGTCCTCAACCGGGGCAAGACCGGCTCCGCGCTCCCCGCGGGGGTGCAGCGACTGGTCGCGGACCGCACGGACAACGAATCCATGCGCGCGGCGCTCACCGGCAAGTCCTGGGACGCGGTCTTCGACGTGTCCGGCTTTGTGATGGTCGCCGGCCGGTCAGACATCGGCTTCCTCCTGGACCTGTTCGACGGCGCCGTCGGCGCCTATGTCTACACGAGTTCGATCATGGCCTACCAGCAGGGCATGGGTGTCTTCCCGTGGACCGAGGAGATGCCTTCGAATCCCGATGGCCCCGGCACGTATGGCGGCTTCAAGGTGGCGGTTGAGCACGCTGTCCTCGAACGCCATCGCGCGAGCGGATTCCCCGGGAGCATTGTCAGGCCCGCCGCGATTTACGGGCCGGACAACAACATCTACGACATGGAAGCCGCGATGTTCCTCCGGCTCCTGCATGGGCTGCCAATCGTCATCCCGCACGAAGGCCTCGTCACCGGTTCGTACGGCCACGTCGATGACCTCTGCCGGGTGATGGTGGATATGGCGGGTAAGTGCGCTGCCCATGGCGAGATCTTCAACATCACGGCCGGCGCGGTGACGGTGACCGAATACATCCGCGTGCTCAGCGAGATCGTTGGTAAGCCAGCCGACGTGCGCTACGTACCGCCGGCGCTGCTCAAGTCGCTGGCGAAGCAGCCGTTCGGACACCTGTTTGGGTCCGCCCACCATGCCGTACTTAGCATCGAAAAGGCTGAGGATAGGCTCGGGTTCGCCCCTCAGTACGACTTCCGCGCCGGCCACGCCCAGTGCTTCGAGTGGTTCATGCGGAGCGGGCTCCAGGATTCGCGGGATCCGCTCAAGGACCCGCTCTGGTTCTCCACCTACGACTTCGCCTTCGAGGCGGAGGTGGCGTCACGAATCGCCGCGACCGGGTGAATGCGGCGGGCTACACTTCGGCGATGCTCGAAGACCGTCACCCAACGCAGGAGGAATTGATCGAGGGCGCGATCCGGACGATCGAAGAGATCTTTCTTCCAGAGCTGCAGACATCCTGGGCACGCGCGTCGGCGATCCAACTCGCGGGACTGCTGCGATATACGCTGGCCCGCCAGGCGAGCGACCTCGGCGAGCGCCAGGACGCCGAACTGCTCGATTGTTTGCGCGGACTGCCGCCCAACGCCGTGACGAGCGTACTGACCCACCGCCCGGCGAGAGAGGCCATGCGCGCGGCCGCCGGCGACCTGCTCGCCCGTTCAGTGGGCGCCGGCGATGAGCTGGCGTCAGCCGTGAGGACGGAACTCCGGCCACTGCTCACTCGCCACACTGCCGAAGACCTGGCCGAGGCGGGTCCGCTCCTCCAGGGTTTCATGGCCGGTTTCCGCGGGGTGCGCGCCGATGCGGAGTAACGAATCGTTGATCGCGCCGCTGGACCGCTACCTGACTGGCCGCCTCTCCGAGGGGGAACCGGTCCGCGTGACCCACGTCCGCCGCATCGCCGTCGGCCATTCCCGCGCCATGTTCATGCTCGACACGTCCCTGGGGCGGCAGTTCGTGCTGCGCATGGAGCAGGGAGGCGTGTTCGGGACCTCGAGCGCGGGGGAAGTGCGGTTGATGCGCGCGCTGCACACGGCCGGTTACCCGGTGGCTCCGGTCCGCTGGTACGAACCGGATGCCGCCGTTCTCGGACACCCCTTCTTCCTCATGGACTGTATCGCTGGCGCCGCCGATACCCCATCCGAAGCCGCCATCCGCGCCTACGTGGGCCTGCTTCAGCAGCAGCACGACCTTGATTGGCGCGCGGCCGGGCTTGATTTCCTGGGCGTTCCCCAGACAGCCCGCGATGGCGCGCTTATGCAGGTGGAGCGCTGGTACAGCGTCTACCAAGAGGGCGCGTATCTGCCGATCCCGTTTCTCGAAGAGGGGCGCGCCTGGCTGCGCAACCATGCTCCGGCCGCCGCGCGCGTTGTCCTCGTGCACGGCGACGCCGGGCCCGCGAATTTCATGTACGACGGCGACCGCGTGACCTGTGTGACCGACTGGGAGTTCGCCCATCTCGGCGACCCAATCGAGGATTGGGTCTACATGGCGACCATGCGCGGTGCGCGCCACTTCCCCCGCGAACGCTGGGCCGAAATCTTCGTGGAGGAGGCCGGCGTCTCTATCACGCCGCAGGAGTGGACCTTCTGGGACGCGTTCAACCACTTCAAGGGCGCCTGCGCCAACATCACAACGCTCCGCGCATTTTCGTCGGGCGCGAATCCGGCGCCGAATATGGCCGCCATCGGGACGGGTCTCCATCTCGTCTTCCTCCAACGACTGGCCGAAATCGTCGGCGCCAACACCTGAGCGACGCGTCGGTCGCGTCTCCGAAGGCGCGCCGGTACAATCGCCGTTATGCCGTTGAAAGACCCGACCCGTGCCCGCGCCGCCATTCAGTCGCAGATAGAGCGCATCGCCTGGCTACGGGGAACGGGCCCGAACCCAATCGACTATACGCTCTGGGACGAACGCACCGAAGAGCTTCTGCGCGATATCTACGGCGACGACGCGGCAGAAATCGAGCGGTACCACGACGCCTCGGGCACACGCGGGAGGCTCCCTGGCGTGCGCGGCCAGGCTGAAAACATGACGCTCAACATCCACGGCCAGTGGGGCATACTCGGCCGCCTGGAGCGGGCCGAGGGCGTCCTCAAAACGATGGCGGCCTCTCTGGCCTAATCCGCCGCTACGGCTCGCCGATGCGCTCCTGGATCCACGGCACGATCATGTCGATCAAGCGTTCGCGCGGGTCCTTCATCTCTCTGCCCGTCTTGCCGACGGGATTCAGGTAGTGGTCTGCCCAGGGGAGTTCCTTGAGCGTCTTGTCGGCCGCGCCGCTTTTCTCCATGAGTTCGCGCTGTTCGGAGGGAAAGATGTCGCAATCGCCATCGGCGAAGACAATCAGAGTCGGGATCGCGACGTGCGTAATGGTGTCCGGCAGGTCCGCCTGCGAACTCAGTCCGCTCCACGTGCTGAGCCACGCCCCCGGCGTCATCAGGCGGGCGAGGCCTCCCGGCCCGTAGTTCCCGAGGACGGGGTCGGCCGGCGAAAAGATGCTGCCCGTGGGCCGATTGCTCGGGTCGAGCGTCAGGTCCAGGTAGTTTGGGTTCGCCAGCGTGCGATAGATGACCATGTAACGGCTAAGGCGCGCGTGCCGCGTGATCAAGCCCCGCGTCGCGTCCGGCAGGCCGTTGTAGCCCGGATCGCGCAGTTGCCCGCGGAAGTAGTTCTGTTCGTCGATCCACTCGTGCGCGATGGCGTCCAGGCGCTTGTTCCGCGCAACCTGGCGCTGGCGGTACTGTGCAAGCCAGCCACGGTCGTAGCGGCTCTCGGCCGGATAGGGGACGTAGCCATTCGCGGGGTTGTACATGTCCCATTCGGGATCGTAGCTGGTCGGGTCGCTTTCATTCGTGACGCTCGGGTCGAGCACATTGAGGATGAACCGGCCTTCGCCGAGGTGGGCGGCGACGGCGATGTAGAGGTCCCCTTCGGGCATGATTTCCTCGCTCAGGTCGACGGGTTCGCCACCGGGCGCCGACGTGAGGCGCTGCGAAGGCTTGCGGCTGGCCTGCGATTGGTAGAAGCCAAGCAGCGAGCCGCCGCCGCTGTTGCCAAGGAGAATGATGCGTTCGAACCCGGCTTGCTTCAGGTAGCGTATACCGGCGGCGATATCGAACAGCAGCCGCTCGTGGATCATGTGCACATCCGTGTTGAGGTAGCGGCTGTTGTGCCCGAAGACGGCATAGCCGCGGTCGGTCAGCGGCGGGACCACGTAGTGGCGCGTGAACTCTCCGCGGGGGTGCATGAGGTAGACGACGGTTTTCGGCTCGTGGTTCGGCGGACGGTAGAGGATGCCGAAGGAGCTGGCGGTATCGCTGGCTTCCAGATAAACCACGTCGCGCCGGACGGCCGGGTCGAGATGGGAGAAGGCAAACGGGAGCCGGCGCGCTCGCTCGTCTGGGTCGCCGGCGTTCTGTGGCATGTGGGCAACTACCTCCCGAAAGTGGCATCACTTTGGGGCCGGGCGCGCGAAGGCGAAAGGCGGAAAGCGGGCTCGCTACCTGGCCTTCGCCGCGATTTTTAGCGCGATCTGAAGGCGAAGGTCGAGTTGTTCCGACTTTCCATCGTCGAGCACCTGAACGATGGCGACGAGCCGCCCGAAGCGGTACACATCGCTCCAGACCTTGTTCCCCTGGCCGTCAAGGGCCTGGGTGACGTAGGCCTTTCGCTCATCTCCAGCCGGCGGCGAACCCGTATCGATGAACGTAGCTTTCCCGCCGACGAAGTCCGGAGGCGGGTTCTTGAGCGCGGCCGAGAGGATAGCGAACTGGCTCTTGGCGGTGGCGTCGTCCGGGAAGGCGTAGAGCACGGTCATCGCCCCGCGTCCGTTCTCCCTGGCAAAGAGCACGCGGTACACATCCTGCGAGCCTGCTCCCGGGTCCTTCCCCTGCTGCTGGGCGGTATAACCGAGGGCGCTGAGATCGGGCACAGAGTCCTGGGCTTTGGATGCAGACGCCGGGGGCGTCCCCGTTGCGGCCGCCGTCGTGGTGGTTGGAGCAGGGGCCACGACCGTGGCGTCTCCGCCGCAGGCCGTTGCGAGCAGCCCCGCGAGCGTTGCCGTCGTCAGCGCCAGGACAGCGAGGCGGCTCGCGATCACCGGAGCGAGGCCGCGTGGACGATAAGTTCGGCGGCTTGCTGCGGGTTCAGGTGGTCGGTGTTGAGACAGAGGTCGTACGTGCTGGGCGACATAAATTTGGTGTCATAGAAGCGGTGAAAGTAATCCACGCGTTCAGCGTCCGTACGTTCGATCGTCTTCAGTGCCGTCTTTTCGTCAACACCCATGCCGGCCATAATCCGGCGCGCGCGGAAGCCCGTCGATCCGGCGATAAAGACGCGTAGCGTGTCCAGCCGATCCCGCAGGATGACGGCCGAGGCGTGGCCCACGATCAGGCAGTTGCCCTGGGCGGCGAGATCGCGGCTCACGTCCTCGACGAACGTGCGGTAGTCCGTGGACGTGAAGAGCGGGCTCGTTGCCAGGGGCAGCGGGTCGGCCCAGGCCGCCACCGGCATGCTTGGGTTGCGGGCGAGGGATTCGAGGATACGGGTCACCAGCGAGGGGGTGTGCTCAGCTTCGCTCACCGTTTCTGGCGAGACGCCCGCTTCCTCGGCGGCGCGCTGGATGACCTGGTAATCGACCATGCGAAAGCCCAGCCGCTCGGCGGCGAGACTCGCGACTTCGTCCCCGGCGACGCCAACCTGGCGGGTGATCGAAACGACCTTTGTGTTCACTGCTGCACCTCGTGGGGGCGCGGGATGGCGCGGGATGGCGCGATTGTAGCAGGGGCCGGGCTAAGGCCGAGACGAAGGCGAGCGGGTTGGAACGTACCGGGTGGTGACGGCGGCCGGGATTGGTGAACCGCCCGGAGCGCCGAACCATCAATATGGCCGTGCGAACGCCCACCAACCGGGAACGTCAGAAGCCCCGGGAAACCGGGGCTCCTGGCGGAAAGCGGGAGTGCCTAAAAGGAGCCGGACAGCTCCTCGTCAAGCCTGGGAAAGACCGACCACGGACTCGAAGCGGCCAAGCAGGTAGCCATCAAAACGGGTACCGGCGAGGCCCTTCATCACAGTCATCGCATCTGCGGGAGCCATGGCGCGGCGATACGGGCGGTCGCTCGTGAGCGCGTCGAAGGCCTCGGAGAGGCCGATAATCTGTGCCTCGATCGGGACTTCATCGCCTTCCAACATGCCCGGGTAGCCCTTGCCATCGATGCGTTCGTGGTGGCAGCCGACCCACCAGGCGGCGGCCCCGAAGCCGGGAATTTCGCTAAGGATGTCCCGCGCGTAGGTGGGATGCAGTTGGACGGTGGACATTTCATCGATCGTTAGGATGTCCGGCTTCGCCAGTACGCTCGCGGGAATGCCAAGCGTGCCGATGTCCTGGAGGAGCGTCGCGACCTTCACGAGGTCGGCCCGGCGTTCCGTCATATCGCAGCCAAGCGCGACCGTGCGTGCGATATCAGCGACCCGGCGCCCGCGGCCCACTTCCCGGCCGTTGCGGGAATCGACCACATCGCTCACCACGCCGAGGAACCCGAACAGGTCTTCGCGACCGAGCATCCCGCCGTAGTTCGCGGCCATCAGGGCCGCCGCGAGGTCGTTGTCGTACAGACCCAACCAGAACTCGTCACGGGAGGCGAGGCCAACGAGACGCGCCGCAATCTCGGGATCAATCTCGCGGCCGGACATCTCCCGGACAATCTGGGGCCCGCGCCGGCGAACCATGAGAGGTGAGGCCTCACCGTCGATCATGGACTCCACACGGTCGGCGGCGGCTACGATGCGGGCGACGATCGACGCCGCTCCGAGAGGCGCGGAGCTTGCATCCCAGCAATCGTGGTGGGTCGCCACGGCCTGCGCGACATTTTCATTGAGGCCGAGGCGGCGGACGATCTTCGCGCCCGCCTCGCAGTGCAGGTTCAATGCCTCAATGACGTCGTTCCAACCGCCGGCCGGCATGCTGTTGAGGATCTCTTTCGCGCTGGCGGCGTTGGCGATGATGCGGGCGCCGCGGGAGGGTTCCATGCGGGGCACCGTGCGCATCGTGGCCATGCCTACATCGTGCAGCAGGCAGGCGAAGAAAACTTCTTCCACCTGGGCCGGAGGGAGGCCCATGTCCTCGGCGAGGAACGACCCGACGTAGGCGACGCGCTGGGCGTGGCCAGAACGGCGGCCCTCGGCAAGGTCCAGCGCGCGGCTGATGGCGGTGAGGATGGTGCCCTTGCTGAGCCGGGGGACGCCCGACACGCCGGCGTCGTCATAGAGGGTCGGATCCAGGAATTCGGCACGGACCGCCTGGATACTTGCCTTCGAAGCCATAGCCACCGCATTCCCCTCAGCGCAGAGCCGCGTACTCTTTCATTCGGCCGCGGTGGCCCGCTTGTTCAGGTGAGAGCGTGGAGTGTGGGGGAAAGATAGGGAACAGTCGTACGGCACATGAGAGCGCCACCCCGGCGGGCAGGTCGCCGCTCGCTCCCGGCCGCGCTACCCTTTGACCGATGGATTTTCGAGCGATTGGGCATCCCCGCTCCGCGGACGATGGTGAGCCGGGGAGCAGCGCGCCGCCGTTGTACGTCCTGGCGTGGGCCACGCTGGCGTTGAGTGTTGCCGTGGGCGTCGCGATGGTCACCGGTGCGGCCTGCGGCGGGAATGGCGGCAGCCCCGGGGCCGGCGGCGGCGGACATGTCGGTACGGTGACGAACACCGCGTCGGCGACGGTAACGGCGCCGGCCGCCGTAACCACAACAGCGGTCCAATCGGCCGTCCCTTCGCGGCCAGCAGCTCAGGCATCGCCGGCGGCCACGATAGCGCCGCCCACGCCCGCGGGTGCCGCGCCGGGTGGCGGGGGCGTCCAGGACACATCGGCGGTCGTGGCCTGCGCCGTCCTCGCGCCCGTCGACCAGAACCACCGGGTAGACCGTGACTGTGTCATCGGGCCGCTGGTGGATGTGGGCGGTGGCATCTCGTTGAACTCGGAGGCCGCGGCCGCGTTTAAGAAGATGGCCGCCGACGCCTCGGCCGCCGGGCTCACGATCTACGCCGTGAGCGGCTATCGCGGGTACGACCTCCAGCAGAGCCTCTTCGACCAGGAAGTGCGCGCGTTCGGGCAGAACCAGAAGACGGTTGCCCGGCCGGGCCATAGTGAGCACCAACTCGGCACGACCGCAGACGTAAACGACGTATCGGAGGGGTTCGGGACCACGCCCGAGGGTAAATGGGTCCAGCAAAACTCGACGAAGTACGGCTTCGTCGTGAGCTATCCCGC
>JANXYE010000031.1 GCA_025350285.1 Chloroflexota bacterium | reverse complement strand
GGCGGGCCAGCGGGCTCCACCGCGGCGACCATGCTCGCGCGCAAGGGCCACCGTGTCGTGCTCTTCGAAAAGGAACAGTTCCCGCGGGAGCACATCGGCGAATCGCTGCTACCGGCGAGCCTGCCCGTCCTCGAAGAACTGGGCGTGATGCCCGCAATCGAAGCGGCGGGGTTCCTCAAGAAGTACGGCGCGACCATGGTCTGGGGCTCCGGCAACGAACCCTGGAGCTGGTACTTCCGGGAAACGAACAGGACCCATCCGCACGCCTATCAGGTCTTCCGCCCGGTCTTCGACCAGATCCTGATCGAGAACAGCGCGAAACACGGTGTCGATGTGCGCCAGCGTCACCGCGTGCTGGAGGTTTCGCCGCTCTTGCGTCTGGACGCGGAGCGCGCCCCCCTGAGCGTCCGCTATCAGGATGAGGCCGGCCGCGAAGCGACGCTCAGCGCCAGCTTCGTGGTGGACGCCAGCGGCCAGATGGGGCTGATCGGGCGCGCACTCGGCTTGCGAAAGGCGGACCCCCACTTCCAAAACCTCGCCACCTACGGCTACTTCGAAGGCTGCGCACGGCTCCCGGCGCCGGACGAGACGAATATCTTCATTGAGGCGTACGAGCACGGCTGGTTCTGGATGATCCCGTTGCACACCGGCCAGATGAGCGTGGGCGCCGTGGTCGACCATCGTTACGGGAGCGAATCGATCCGGGATCTGGGGCTCGAAGAATACTTCCGCGCGCAGATCGCGGCCGCGCCAAACGCGCGCCGAATGCTGCGAGACGCAAGCCTCGTCGGCGGCCCCACGATCATTCGGGATTGGTCATACCAGTCGGCGGAGGTGGTAGGCGCGGGCTGGGTGCTTGCCGGCGATGCGGCCTGCTTTGTCGATCCGCTCTTTTCCACTGGGGTCCACCTCGCTCTTTCGGCCGGCGTGCTGGCCTCGGCCTATGTGACCACGGCGCTGAAGGACCCGGCCATGGCGCTGCCCGCCGCGGAGGTCTACAAGGAGCTCTACTACAGCCAGTACAACCTCTTCCGGCAGCTAGCCGGGCTCTTCTACGCGACCAACCGGACGGTCGATTCGTACTTCTGGGAAGCGCGCCGGATCATGGGCTTCGACGAATCGCTGCCCGCCCGGGCCGCGTTCATCCGCGCCGTCGCCGGACAGCCGCCGAAGGGGTACGAGCGCGTCGTGCTCGAACGAGGCGAGGCGCCGGAGGGGCTAACGGAAGGCATCCGGGACGTGGTCGATGACCGCGCGGAGCGGCGGGCGCGGTTCGATGCGCTCCTCCAGGGCTCGGGCCCAGGCGGGACCGCCCTGCATTCGAGCGTGCCGGTGCTCGCCGCGGACCTGAAGGTCGCCCGAAAGCCGGTGCTCGGCGACGGCGAGTTCACCTGGGGGTCCGTGGTCAGCACGGACGCCCGGCCGGAAGGGACGCCGGTGAGCGCGTTCATCGCGAGCCTGGTCGAGATGTGTGACGGGTTGCGCTCGGTGGCAACGATCCTCACCCAGCTGGCGGCCGAAACGGGCCGCTCGGCCGCCTCGCTCACGGGTAACGTGTTCTCCGCGGTCGGGATCTTGTTCGCCGATGGCGCCATCGCCGAACTGCGGGTCAACCGATGAACTTGCGGTAGTCGAGTCATCACGAATCGGCGGCCGGCACGTTGCCCGTCGCGGCTGCCGTGCTGGCGGGGCCGAGATCCGACTCGGCGGATGCCATCTCTTCGGTCAGCGCACGATGGGAGGCGGAGACTCGGAGCCAGGCTGGCGGCTCTGCGCAGCGCCACCTTGCCCGCCGGCCTCGCTCTCAAGCCGGTCAAGGTGTTCGCGAAGGACGGCTTCGGGCGTTAAGCGCACGAGCAGCCATGCCCCGAGCGCGAGCACAAGCAGGTCATCCAATTGCCCGATCACGGGAAGGAAGTCCGGGATGATGTCGAGTGGCATTGCAAGGTACAAGACCACGCCCGCCGGTACGAGCCTCGCGGTCCACGGCACCCGCCGGTCACCGACTATCCGGCGGGCGAGACGAAGCTTATCGCGCCAGCCCAGACGCTTTATCCGGAGACTGAACTGTCGATAGGACTTATCTGCGCGAATTGTCCGTATGAGCCAAAAGGACAGAAGGCCGAGAAGCGCCAGGGCCGCCGCTCCGCTGACAATCAGGAACCACGGCATTGGAGCGCCTCCTGCCGGACGCTTGTCTCGACGCCCGCTTCGACCGCCAGCGTCGTGGCCCGGAAGCGTTCAATCGACGCCGCGCATTCCGCCATCAGGGAGCGGGCGCGGGCGCCATCCGCGCAGTCCAGTGCGTCGCGCTTCGCTATCCTCACGAGCCAGCGGGCGAGCTTCTCAACTTCGTCTTCGTCTTCTTCCAGTTCCGCGAACGTGAACTTGGCTCCCTCCGTTTCGCGCACCAGTTCAGCCAGCAGCGCTTCCGCCCGTTCGCGGAATTCCGCGTACTCAGCCGACCGGAGAGCCTGGAACTCCGTGCGAAGCCGGGCGCCGCCCGCATCATCGGTGGGGGTGAAGGCGATCATCCAGACTGTCCCTGCCGCTTCTTCAGTAAGGGCCTTGCATGCCTCAAGGCCGGCTCGGAAGTGGGGCGTATCCGGGACGACGCACACAGACTGCTGAATATACAACGCGCCAAGCCCGCGCAACTTTCGCCAGAGGGCAACCCGCCGAGTCGATGGCTCACTCGGCACGCTGTAGGCGAAGAGCACCCAGCCCACGCATTCGGTCTGCATGGAACAACTGTAGGGGCGCGCCGGTGGCGATTGCAACAGATGTTGCAA
>JANXYE010000682.1 GCA_025350285.1 Chloroflexota bacterium | reverse complement strand
GGCGCTCAAGGAACCAGGGATCGACCCCCGTCTGGCGGGCGACGTCCATCGGCGCGGCGCCACGGCGAAGGACGGCCATGAGCTTCCAGATACGCTCGTCCGTGGCTTCGAGCGAGACCTCGCCGCCGCCGCGCCACTCCGGCCGTTCCCAGAGGAGGCTATGCCCGCC
Organism: Chloroflexota bacterium; assembly: GCA_025350285.1. Classification (GTDB taxonomy): domain Bacteria; phylum Chloroflexota; class Dehalococcoidia; order Tepidiformales; family Tepidiformaceae; genus JANXYE01. Next base: position 7,067 of record JANXYE010000682.1, on the reverse strand, counting down.
GACTTCGAGCGATCGCACCGCTTTGTTCAGGGCCGCCTCGAAGCCGCGGTCGATGGCCATCACCTCGCCGGTGGCCTTCATCTGGGTGCCGAGCTTGCGGTCCCCGAGAGCGAACTTATCGAACGGCCAGCGAGGAATCTTCACGACGCAGTAGTCGAGAGCTGGTTCGAAAGCGGCCGTTGTCTTCTGCGTGACCGCGTTCGGGATCTGGTCGAGTGTCTTCCCGCAGGCGATCTTTGCGGCCACGCGGGCGATCGGATAGCCGGTCGCCTTCGAGGCGAGCGCCGACGAGCGCGAGACGCGGGGGTTCACTTCGATCACGTGGTAGGGCAGCGGCTGATCCCGGTCGCCTTCCCAATCGCGGACATCTTTGCGTGGCGCGAGCGCAAACTGGACGTTGCAGCCACCTTCGATGCCGAGCTCCGTGATGATGCGCAGCGCCGACGAACGGAGCATCTGATAGTCCTTATCGCTGAGCGTCTGCGAGGGAGCGACCACGATGGAGTCGCCGGTGTGGACGCCCATCGGGTCCAGGTTCTCCATATTGCAGATGGTGATGCAGTTGCCGGCGCCGTCGCGCATCACTTCGTACTCGATCTCCTTCCAGCCGAGCAGATTCTTTTCGACGAGGACCTGGGTGATAGGGCTGGCTTCGAGGCCAGTTGTCGCGATCGCCCGTAGCTGCTCACGGGTGAAGGCCATCCCGCCGCCGGTGCCGCCAAGCGTGTACGCCGGGCGAATCACGACCGGCAGCCCGATCTGCTCGGCCGCCGCGACACACTGTTCGAGGGTCGTGCAGATCTCGCTCTCGAGCACCGGTTCGCCGAGCAGGGTGAGCATGTCGCGGAAAAGTTCACGGTCTTCGGCCCGGCGGATGCCGAGGAGTGGCGTGCCGAGCAGCCGCACGTTGTACTTTTCGAGAATGCCCGCGCGGTCGAGGTCGACGGCGAGGTTGAGCCCGGTCTGCCCACCCATCGTCGGCAGGAGGGCCTCGGGACGCTCACGCGCGATGATCCGTTCGAGGACAGACACCGTAAGCGGCTCGACGTAGACGGCATCGGCGATGTCCAGGTCGGTCATGATCGTAGCCGGGTTGGAGTTCACAAGAATGCTGCGCACGCCCTCTTCGCGCATCGCCTTGCAGGCCTGGGTGCCGGCGTAGTCGAATTCGGCGGCCTGGCCGATGACGATCGGGCCCGAGCCGATGATGAGCACGCTCTTCGGCTTCATTCGCCACCATCCCGCGTGGGCAACAACCGCCCAACGAAACGGCGCAGCGGGCGCGCGGCCAGCAGGAGAAAGACCGGCGGTACAACTAAGAGCTGGTCCCCCTGCCTGAGGAAGAGGATCGCTTCGATCACACCAACGACGGCGCCGATAGCGAGCGGGCCGCGGTAGTGGTCCCCCTGCCTGCGTTCGTCCCGGAGGAGAACGAGCGCCATGAAGAACATCATCACACCGGTCATCGCCAGCGTGGCGGCGAATACGCGGGCCAGCGTCTCGGATGCGTCGCCCTCAACGTGGCCGTTGCTGACGAAGGTCTCGGCCAAAAAGATCGCGGCCATCGCCAATGCGGCGGCCGCCGTTGCCAGCAGCACGTCCGGGACAATCGTCGCGGGCCGGCGCGGGCGGCGGATAGGCGCGTTTTCGCGCCGGCGGGCTGGGGCCGTGTTGTCGCGTTTGATTGCGGCCTCCACTACAACGGCAACTCGAAGGACATGTCGGGGTTACGCAAGGGGACCATCGCCCCGATTGAGGAGAGGAAACTGAGGGCCGGCTCATTGCCCTCCGGCAGCCGCCCGCGGATGCGACGGTAGCTGCGTTCGCGGGCGAATTCGAGGATCTCTTCAGCTACCGTTGTCGCGAGGCCCTTGCGCCGGTGTTCCGGGAGCACCCACACCCCGAGCGTGCCCATTTCCGGCTCCATCGTATTGAAGTCAAGCGCGCCGAATGCCACCGGGATGCTTCCATCGTAGGCGACGATGACGGCGCCGTTTTCGCCAAGGCGCTGAATCCACTCGCGCGCCCCGGCGGCCTGGGCAAACTCTTGCGGGAGCCCACCAAGGTCTGGCCCGAGGCCGCGCAGCACCGCCGCCACGGCTTCCGCATCGTCTGGCGTCGCCCGTCGAAGTTCTGTTGCCCTCATCGCGTCCCTCCGCTTGCCCCTGCCATCATCCGCACGAAGCGGTCGAATATTTCCGTGTTGTCGAGCGGCCCCGGGCAAGCTTCAGAATGGTACTGGATCGTGAGCAGCGGTTCCGTGCGCAAGGCTATCCCTTCCACTGTCTGGTCGTTGAGGTTGATGTGGCTGACGTAGGCGTCCGCGCTCAGGCCCTCCGCATCGACGGCATAGCCGTGGTTCTGGGCCGTAATCGTCACCCGGCCGGTGACCGTGTCTTGCACTGGATGGTTACCGCCGCGATGCCCGAACGGCAGTTTGAACGTGCCCGCGCCGAGTGCCTGGGCGGCCACCTGGTGGCCCAGGCAGATCCCCAGCAACGGCGCCTTACCGATGAGCCGCCGCACTTCGGCGACCATCGTCTCCAGCAAGCGCGGGTCGCCGGGGCCGGGCGAAAGGACGATGCCGTCGGGCTTCATCGCCAGCAGGTCGGCCGCTGGCGAATCCGCCGGGAACACGCGCGTCGAGCATTCACGCGCGCCGAGCGAGCGCATGATGTTCCGCTTCACGCCGCCATCCAGCAGGGCGACGCGATACCGCCCATTCGCGCCCTCCCAGTCGAAAGCCCGGTCCGTGGTCACGGTCGTCACCCAGTTCGTATCGTCGTAGCCGGGCAGGGCGCGCAGGCGCTCGAGTGCCGCCTCAGGTTTCTCGTCCCTCGTAACGGTCCCGAGCATGACACCGTGGCGGCGGATGCGGCGCGTGATTGCCCGCGTATCCACGCCTTCGATGCCGACGACCTCGCGCCGCTTCAGGTAGGCATCGATCGTGCCCTCCGACCGGAGGTGGCTGGCGAACACCGCCGCCTCACGCACGATCAGCCCCGCCGGCTGGATGCGCGACGATTCTTCGACCTTCTCATCGATGCCATAATTGCCGATCATTGGGTAGGTCAGCGTCAGTAGTTGCCCCGCGTACGAGGGGTCGGTCAGCATCTCCTGGTAGCCGGTCATTGACGTGTTGAAGACCACCTCGCCGTCGGCCCGGCCCTCCACCCCAATCGACTGGCCCGGGAACACGCTCCCGTCCGACAACACCAATAGCGCCTCAGCCACGAGCCACTCCCTCCCGGTCGTCGAGCACCCCATCCGCGACCACGGCCCGGATTCGCCCGAGAAGCTTGCGCCCCTGCAGCGGCGTGTTCCGGCCCTTCGAAACGAAGCGCGCCGCATCGACCGTCCAGAGCGTGTCCATATCGAAAACCACGAGGTCAGTCGAGACGCCCAGCGTCAGGGAACCGATGCCCGCGTGACGTTTCTCCAGCGAGAACGCCCGCGCCGGGGCGATCGTGAGCGCCTCGATGACATCCACGAGGTTCAGCTCGCCGCCTTTGACCTGCATGAGCAACGACCCAAGCGCGGTCTCGAAGCAGCTGATCCCCGGCGCCGCCGCGTCGAATTCGCAGAGCTTGTCCTGGATCGAATGGGGCGCGTGGTCGGTCGCGATGGCGTCAATGACGCCTGTCTTCAGGCCCTGGATGAGCGCGCGGCGGTCCGCCTCGGTGCGCAGCGGCGGGTTGATTTTGGCGTTCGTGTCATAAAGAGGTGCGGGGCCGCTACCAAACACGGCCCCCTCCGTAAGGAAGAGGTGGCTCGGAGTTACCTCGCAGGTCACGCGCAAGCCCCGCGCCTTTGCCTCGGCGATGAGCTCGACGCCGCGCTCGGTCGAGACGTGGGCGATGTGCAGTCGCCCGCCGGTGGTCTCGCAAAGGGCGAGGTTCCGCGCAATGGCGACGATCTCGGCGGCGGCCGGTTGGCCCGCGAGCCCCAGCCGCTCGCTGACAACGCCTTCGTTCATGGAGCCGCCGCCGTTGAGCAGCGGGTCGTCACTATGTTCGGAAAGCGGAAGCCCGAGCGCCCCCGCCAGTTCCAGCGCACGCCGCATGATCCGCCCATCGGCCACCGGGCTCCCGTCGTCGCTGAGGGCGACGCAGCCACTCGCGGCCAGTTCGGAGAGTTCCGCCAGCTCCTTGCCGTGACGGCCGCGCGTCACGCAGCCGATAGGGAAGACCCGGACCCGCGCGTCGCGCCGGATGCGCTCCCAGAGCGCCTCGACGACCGTCGCGCTGTCGGGCGCGGGTTCGGTGTTCGGCATCGCGCAAACTGTCGTGAAGCCGCCCCGCAGCGCCGCCGCGGTCTCGCTGGCGATCGTGCCCTTATGTTCGAACCCCGGTTCGCGGAGGTGGGCGTGGAGGTCCACGAAGCCCGGCGTCACGATCGCGCCCGAGGCATCAAAGACACGCTCGGGCCCGGCCGTGAGCCCGGAGCCGATCTCCACGACGACGCCCGCACGCAGCCTCACATCAAGCACGGCGTCCATCCCCGATGCCGGGTCGATAACGCGGCCTCCACGAATCAGCAAGTCCGTCTTCATGGGCGCCTCGCCGTGGCGATGAGGTAGAGCACGGCCATGCGCACCGCCACGCCGTTCGTTACCTGCTCTTCGATCACCGAACCAACCCCATCCGCCACATCCGGGGCGAGCTCGACGCCTTCGTTCTTGGGGCCAGGATGCATCACCAGGGCGCCGGGTTTGGCCCGCGCCAGCCGCCGGGCGTTCACCTGATAGCCAGCGATGTAGTCGCGCAGGGAGGGGATGAGCCCGCCCTCCTGGCGCTCCTTCTGGATGCGAAGGGCCATGACGACATCGGCCCCTTCGATCGCCTCGTCGAGGTTCGTCGAAACCCTGCAGCGGGGGCCTTCGCCGCCACTCTCAAGCGTCCGCGGGACCAGTGTCGCCGGACCGCAGAGGGTTACATCGGCCCCACTGGCGAGCAGTGTGTAGATGTTCGAGCGGGCGACGCGGCTGTGCATCACGTCCCCGACGATGACGACCCGCCGCCCGGCGAGGTCGCCGAAGTGCTGGCGCATGGTGTAAAGGTCGAGCAGGGCCTGCGTTGGGTGGGCGTGGCGGCCGTCGCCGCCGTTGATGATGCTCGACTTCGTGTACCGGGCCGCGAGGTACGGCGCGCCGGACTTCCCGTGGCGCATCACCACCACATCCGCGCCAATCGCCTCCAACGTCCGCACCGTATCGATCAGCGACTCGCCCTTCTCCACCGAACTGCCGGTAGCGCTCAGGTTCACGACATCGGCGCCCATCGCCTTCGCCGCGACTTCGAAGCTGGCCCGGGTGCGCGTGCTCTGCTCGTAGAAGAGCGTGACGACCGTGATCCCGCGCAGGGTCGCCACCTTCCCGACGGGGCGCGTGCGAATCTCGGTCATGGCGTCGGCCTGGGACATGACGAGGTCGATGTCCTCCCGCGAAAGCGTGTCGGTATCGAGCAGGTCCTTGTGCCGCCAGGCGTGCACGCCGTCCGCGGCGATGGTGAGGCGCTTCTCTTCGAGTTCAAGCACGGGCCGCCTCCGACCCGACGATGAACACGCCCTCTTCGCCGTCCGTTTCCTGAAAGCGCACGCGGACGTGCTGCACGAGGCCTGTGGGGATGTTCTTGCCAACGAAGTCCGGCCGGATGGGCAGCTCCCGGTGACCACGATCGACCAACACCGCCAGCCGTACGCGCGCCGGACGGCCGAAGTCGTTCAGGGCGTCGAGCGCGGCCCGGATGCTGCGGCCAGTGAAGAGCACGTCATCGACCAGGACCACGGTACGGCCGTCGATGCCGCCCGGGATCTGGCTGGGGCGGAGCAACGGCGCGGTGGGGCGAAGCGTCACATCGTCCCGGTAGGGGCCGATGTCGAGCCGCCCGACGGGCACCTTCGCGGATTCGAACTCTTCGATCGCCGCGCCCAGGCGCTGGGCCAGCGGATAGCCGCGGCTCAGCAGGCCGATGAGCGTGAGGCCCTCGGCGCCGTGGTTGTTCTCGATGATCTCGTGCGCCAGGCGGCGCACCGTGCGGCTGATCTCGGCCGAGCCGAGGAGCAATTCTCCGGTCATGAAAAACGCCTCCCCATCACCGGGCAGGCGCGAACAGACGCGTGCGACGTAGTGCCGGACAGCATCCGGCGCCTCCTCCCTTGGCCGCCTCACGGGACCGCCTTAAAGGGCATCCCCAACGTACCGCACGGACGTTCTGGCGGCAATCGAGGTGGCCGAAATCGGCACGTTCAGGGCGCGCATCCTGGCCGCGACGGATGCGGAGCGGTCCAGTCGCCTTGTGGCTCGCTGCGCCTGGCGCTCCATCTGCCGTTATGCCCCAGCCCGTTCGGCGGCGCCACTGGACCGCTCGTTCACCACTCGCGGCTAGGATTTGGTCGTTCCAGCGCTCGGCCACCTGCGCCGACAGCCGAACCAAGCGCGTTGGCGAGTACCGGATCGCTGCCTATACTCGGGTATACCGGTCGGTAAACACGACTTTGCTTGCGGCGGCCGGGCGACGCCATCTCCGGAGTGTATTGTGAGCCTGGCCCCGGTCTCAACCACCGCCACCGCTACCACCCGCGAAGCCGATGTCCGCGAGCGGATCTTCGCCAGTGCGCTCCGCCACTTCTCGCAGAAGGGGTTCGCCGCCACCTCATTGCGCGAGGTCTCCCTCGACGCGCAGACGACGAAGCCGATGATCTACTACTACTTCGGCTCCAAAGAGGGCCTCTACAGCAGCATCGTGACCGACATCCTGGAAGAGATGGCGGAGACTATCCGGCTGCTTCTCCCGGCCCGCGCTTCGCCCGCGGAACAGGTGCTGGCCTACTGCGAACGCTACCTCGAACACTTCCTCGCGAAAGAAGAGATCATCGCCCTCGTCTTGCGCGAGGTCTTCGGGCTCGGCGGCGCGCCCATGGCCGCGTTCGCGCAGACGCTCGGGGCGCGCGTCCGCCAGCCGCTGGACGATATCCTTCATGCCGGCATGAACGCCGAAGCCTTCACACGGGACCATGTGGGCGTCTGCTCCACGGCAATTACCGGAATCTTGAATATGTTCATCCTT
>JANXYE010000678.1 GCA_025350285.1 Chloroflexota bacterium | reverse complement strand
CCCGAGACGCTCGTCGCGCTCGGGTCGTTCGTCACGAACGAACGGCGCTGCTGCCCGTTCTTCGATTTCGCCGTCCTATTGCCGGCTGCGGGCGGGTTGCGGTTTCGGATGGCCGGGCCCGAGGGCCCGAAGGAGATCCTGCGAGCCGGGATCTAGCGCTGGCCGCCGCGCCCGGCACTACACTGAAGCGTGGCTTCCGCGACTGGGCCCTCGCCGCTGCGCATTGCAATGCTCGCCCTGGCCGGCGGGGTGCTGCTCGGTGGGCTCGTGCTAGCTGAGTGCGCGAGTCCGACGACGCCAGCCTCGGGCGGGCTTCCCCTGGGCGCCGTCATCCGCCCGACGCAAGCGGCGGCCCTTGTCGCTACTACTCCGCCGCCGGGTGAAACACAGGCTCCCACGCCCACCGCCTCTTTAACGCCCGCAGCAGATGTCACCGTGGTCGCACCCGGTGCCACGGCACCTGCCCCCACCACGCAGCCGCGGTCCACGGCGCCGGCTGATACGCACTTCGCCCCGCCCTTGCCGCCACGGGCCGTGGTGGCTTCTTCGCCGCCACCGGCCGCGACGCCAGCACCCTCGCCCACGGCGGCCGCGTCCGACGTCCCGAAGTACACTGACGTGGCCGTCCTCGCGCTTGCGGCGGATGCCCGGCTGCCTTCGGGCAAGACGTTCCGGCAGTGCGTCGAACTGCCGCCCGAGGGCAAGCCGTGGCCATCGCCGGTACACCTCTATTACGCCGGGCGTGGCAAGTGGCTCGTCGAGACCCACCTCGGTGAAGTTGGCGTTGTCTTTGACGAGGCGACGGCGACGTTTAAGACGGCGAACTTCGCTTCACTCAACCCGGAGTGTTGAAGAGCCTGAGTTCTGAGTCCGCCGCGGCGATGATCGTGACCCAAGTGTCATCCGGGCCCCTTGGCCAGCGTAGGAAGGCGGAACCACAGGAGCGCTGAAAACGGGGGAGGCTTGAACGGTGAAGCGCCCTGCTCGCTCCAGGGACCGCCGTGCCGAGACCCAGCGGCGACCAGCATGTCGTGATAATCCGTCGCGGCCAGGATGGCCGACGGGTGGTCGCGGCGCGGAGGTGCTTCCAAGCCGGACCGATGCTACCGATCCGACGCCGTGAGGGTCCGGAGGTAATTCACGACGTGCCAAATCTGTTCGTCTGTCAGCCCACCGCGGCCGGAACTCCAAGAACGCATCGCCGAGTTCGGGATGCCATTTGAGATGAACTGGAAGAGTTGCCCGTCCGGGTGTACGGGGACGTGGATCGTCAGGTCGAGCGGGTATGGGCTCAGGTCCAGGCCTGTGGGCGGCACACCGGATATGCCATGGCAGGCGGCGCAGTTCTGCTGAAAGATCGTGCGCCCGTGCGAGATCGAGTTTTGATCGGGGAAGATCGGGTTCGTTGGCAACGTCCCGATTGCGTCATGGCTATGCACGCCGAAGAGGAGCAGGCCGGCGAGCCCGAAGGCCGCCAGGGTCGCTCCGTTCGTTGCCCACACGTAGGTGGTGCCGCGGCGGCGAACTCGCCCCTTGAACGCGACGACCCCGACCCCAACGAGCGCGGCGATGAACCCCGCAAGCTTGTTCCAGCCCACCCCCGGCGCCGGGTTCGCCCAGTCGCCTCCGGTCCGTACTGTGCCGATGGCGTTGCCGGCGGGACGCACCTGGAAGAAGACCTTCACGTCGTCGACGTTCGCGCGGCGGATCTCGACCTCCACGCGCCACCCGCCTTCGAGCGTGAAATACGGCCCCTGCCCGAACGACTTCCCGGCTTCCGACGCCACGAGCGTGAGCGTGGACGGCCCAACGCTCTGGTCGTCGAGGTAACGGAACGTCAGGCGCACGCGGTCAGCGGCTATCGGCTGGCCGGCGGCGTCCGCCAGCGTGATCGTGTACGTGTTCAGACCGGTCCGGTTCGGGTCGATCTGGAGCCGTGTGGTGACGGCGTCGGCCGTGCTTACCTGGTCGAAAGGCTTGTCGCTCGGCCGGTCGAATACGGATTTCGCGACGGTTGTCTGCGTGAGCCCCGCGGCCGCCGCGACGACGAGCCCTCCCAGCACCGCTTCGGCCACGGCGAACCGCACGAAGCGCCGGGGTTCGCCGGGCGCCTCGGCCGCGAGCTGTTTCGCCCCGCGCCGGGCGTTGTACAGCGCCACCAAGAGCAGCGGCATCATCAGCCCGAGCTTCACGGTCAGGGTCCAGCCATACCGCGTTGTCCAGAGCTGGTCCAACGAGTCGAGTTCGACGAGGCTGCTTAAGAAGCCGGTCGCCAGTAACAGGAAGACCATTACCGAGGCGAGTAGCCCGAAGCGCGGCATCACCACCCGGTAGTCTGGTGACTTCCCGCCGAGGCGCGCCGTCAGCGCGACCCCGACGACGCCTCCAATCCATGCCACCGCGGTGAGCCCATGAAGCATATCGAACGCAATCGCCCACCCGCTGCCCGCTCCGGCCGCCGCGTGGCTGGTGGCCGAATACGCCCAGAGGTAGGCGATACCACCGGCGAGCACCGCGGCGGATGCCGTCCGCCTCGATTCGAGGAGCAGCCATGTCCCGACGGCCAGGATCGGCAGCGCCCCGAGGCGCACCAGCCAGTAGGAGCCGCTGCGCGTTTCGCGGACGACGCTCCAGAGGTCGCGGTCCGGGTACGTTTCGCGGAGGAGCTGGAGGTTGAGGAGCGTGGCTACCGCCAGGACCGCGATGCCCGCGAACGCGCACAGGCGCAGCCCTCGCCGGGCCGAACTCAGCGTGGCCGGGAAGATGAGCAGGATGAGCACGCCCGCTCCCACCAGCGCCAGCCCGAGCAGCGACAGGGCTCGTACGGCGATGCCCTCGGCCAGCGGCGCCGGGTCGGGCTCACTCCCGAGCCCGGCGACGGAGTTCGTCTCGGCTGGCAACGTCCCGTCCGCGTTCAGCACCGTAAACGGGTACGAACCGCGCAGGGCGTGCCCATCGACGGTTGAAACGTTCGCCCAGAGCACGTTGTAGATGCCAGGCTTCAGTACCTGCAGGTCCACCCGCAACGTTAGCCCGTCGGGCGATACGACGAGCACCCCGGTCGTGACCAGCTGGGCCTGTGCGTTCAGCAGTTTGATTGAACTCGACTGGTGATCGACGGTCTCGACGAATGTCAGCGAAATCGCCGGCGGCGACCGCTGCAGGAAAGCGTTCTCGGCCGGGTCCGCCCTGATCAGGGCCGCGTGACCAGAAGCAGTCCGCGGAAGCAGCACGGCGAACAACACCGCCAGCGCGGCAAGCGCCCCCGCGCGGCGCAGCTTCATGGCGCCCGCTGCACAAGCAGGAAGGTCGTCCCGCTCCCGGCGACGAACATCCCGACGGCCACCGCTATCACGAGCACCCACGAGGTCCCGCCGCCATCCGCGCCCACGGACGGCGCGAGCGCCGCTGGCGCCGGTGAACTCGCCGTGGGGGCCGGCGAGACCGCGCCGGCGAGTTCCTCGCGCACACGCTCCTGGCCGGGGTCGGCTTTGCCGCCTGGGTTGTAGGTGAAGCTGAACTGGCCGTCCGCCGGATCGCCGTCGTCCGCGCTGAGGGTCTTCCAGTTCACGGTGTAGGCCCCTGGCGCGAGGCTGGAGGGCATCGCCACCGAGAGCCGCCGCCGGTTGCCATTGTCGATCACGGCGGCGGTCGTCGTGACTTCCTTGCCGGCCGCGTCGAGCACATGGATCCCATTAGCGCCTTCGTTGCGCGCCATCTCCTGGCTCATCTCCATGTCGATTGAGGCGGGCGGGCTGGTGACCACCGCCTTGTCGCCTGGCTTAATGGTCGCCGGTTGAGCGTGTGCAAAGACGGCCGTCACGCACATAAGCGACGCGAGCGCTACCAGCACGACGGCCAATACCTTCATGCTTGGCAGTCTATCGGTCGCGCTTGAACAGACTACGAAAGACGCCTTTTCGGAAGCGCTCACGCCTCCCGTCAGAGGACGGCTCGTGGCGTAGAGCGCGCGGCCAGGATTGGCCTCGCGAATCAAGAGGCACGCACGCGGCAATCCTGGCCGCGACGGATACGGAGCGGTCTCTGCAGTGGGCCCGCGGCCGGGCGGCCGAGATGCGGTCGAACGAGGTTCCCTGCCCTTGTGCAAAAATCTGACGCCCACCCCCTGTGAAATGGATTGGGTTCGAACAAGGAGGTGGAGAGGCCCGCTCGTTCGAGCGGGCCTCTCCTGATTGCGGGAGCGGCAGCGGCTACTTGTTGGTCCCGCTGGTGGATGCCCCCGTGTTGGCCTGTTTGCTCAGGTACTCCCAGACGGCGCGGCTAAAGTCATGTTCAGCTTCGTGTGCTTTCTTCGCCGCGTTGCCCGCGGCCTTCGTGTCGGGCTTGTCGGAATCAAGCGCCGTGGCCAGGTCGCCAAAGATGGCGGCCAGCCTGGTGGCCTGGTCCTGGACTTCCGTCGGCCACTTCGTAAGGACCACGACGTCCTGGGCGTGAAGAGCCACGGTCCGTGCGGTTGCAGGGACCGTGGCATTGGCGTTGATAGAGTTGTCGATGTCATGCAGTCCCGCCCGGTCGAGGTAGTCGATCGAGGCGGCGAGAACGGCCGCGATGGGCGTCTCGGCCGTCCTCTTGGTGGTTGCGGCATCGTCGCCGCAGGCGGCGGCGAAGGCGATGGTGGTTAGCGCCACGAGGACGAGCGCACAGAAAGTGATCCTACGTACCATCGAAGCTACTCATCGGCGGTGCGACCTTGGCTGACCAGAACGGCGCGAGGCGTAGAGGAAGGCAAGGGAAGCCAGGAGGACAAGTCCTCCGCTAAGCCTCAGCCAGATAGCGAGGCCCGTACCCGGCGGAGTGACCCCGGTCCCTGAAGCCGGAGGCGCGGGCCGCGCGGCGGTGACGGCCGCTGGTGCGGTTGCCGTCGATGTCGCCGCCGCCGTTGCCGTCCCCGGCGTTGCGGTTGTTGTGGCGGCCGGAGTGGTGGGCGTAGCGGCGGGTTGGACGTCCGAGCCATGATCGACCGGATCAGTGTTGCCTGCGGACGGCGCCTTTGATGGGTCATAGGTAAACGTCCAGGTGCCGGTAGCCGCGTCGCCGTCGGCGGCGCTCGTGGTCAACCAGCGGACCGTGTATTTACCGACCACCAGCCCTGCGGGAACCGGGAGCGAAAGGCGGAGATACGTGGAACTCACGGTGAAGGCCGATGCGACCGGAGCGCCGGCGCTGGAGATCAGCGTTAGGCTATTGTCTCCGGGCTTGCGCGAGACCTCCTCGCTGGGATCCATCGAGACTTGCGACGGTGCGGTAGTGAGAACGGCGCCATCGCCGGGAGAGACGGAAACGGGGCGGGCGTGCGCGAACGCGGACACGGCAATACTGCTCGCGATCAGCGCCGCCCCAAGCAGCAGGCCAGCGCGGGCAGCCCACTTTGAACCAAGTCGAGACATGGGTTCCTCCTCGGGAACGACAACTTAGGCCTAGGGAGCGGAGGGTGACTCAGGCGCGCGGAGGCCGGAGTCGGGGCGGAACGGTGGCCTCCGCCGTGGGCTGCCAAGATGACCATTCTAGACCGACGAGCGCCTCCGCGCGGCCGATGCAACTAACGCTCTCGGAGAGCAGAGCAAAGGCGCTGACTCCCGTGAAGGGCACATCAGAACAGGAGCCGACGTTCGTGTGGCAGTGCTGGTCGGGGTGCGCCTCGGCATCTGAGGCGCTGCCATGGATCTCCTCCTCGCCGCCGCCGTGCCCGATGACCGGGACGGTGAGTGTTAGGCCAGAGCCGGGGAGGCTGACGTGGACGTCGGGCCAGTGACCGAAGAAGAGGAGCGTTGGGAGCAGCGCAACGAGCAACATCCAGCTGACATGCTGGGTGCGAAGTGGTAGTCCCCAGACCGTCGTGCGTGGCTTGAGCACGCCATCGAGTATAGCGCCGAGCGTCGCGG
>JANXYE010000652.1 GCA_025350285.1 Chloroflexota bacterium | reverse complement strand
ATGGCGAGCTGAGATGAACTGAGAACGTCTTGTTGCCGGTGATGGCCGGGTTCCGAAGTATCGTCACGGCGAACGTGTTCGTCGTGCTGGGCAAGGCACTTGCGGCGAACGGCAGGACCGTGGCAGGGACGCCCGTGAAGTCGGTGCCCGCCGCCGCAGTCCCAGCAATCGTCGAATACGAGACCTGCTGCGCGACGCCGGAGCCACCTACGCGGGTCACTGTCACCTGGACGGTCGTGGCGGTGTCGGTCGTTGTGTAGCTCGCGGGCGTGAACGTGAACGACGGTGGGCCGTCGATGTCCTTGATCGTCAGCGTCGTGTCGATGGGACTTCCGAAAACAACGTTCGAGTCCGGCGAGAGGCGAACGGTCAGCGTCTTGTCACCGAGCCCCGGGTTGTGAAGCGTATTGACCAAGATGTGCTTGGTCGTGTCAGTGGACGTGCTGTTGTTCGTGAAGGACATGCATCCTTGTGTGTTGGAGTAGTCGGTTCCAGGAACGGCCGTATCGCCAGCCTTGAAAAGCGTGTAGTTGAGACAGTACGGGCCCGACCCGCCGGTCCGAGTTACAACCACATCCGCCGCAGTCCCCTCGGTCGCCTGGAAGGTCGCGCTTGAGAACTGGAAGCTTCCGAGGCTCGGGTCGGGCGTCGCGAACGCATCCTCCGCCCGGAGCAGACCGAGCCCCGCTCCCAGCAGCGCGAGCAGCAGCAGCCACCGCCCCGCACCCATGCGGCTGACCAACCGTTGGTGATTCATCATGGATCTGACCTCCGGAACGCACCCCCGCCAGCGTTCATCATACGGGAGCTTCGCTTGCGGGCACACGGCGGGGCGGGAACGGGTTGGGGAAGCGTAAAGGTCGGCGTTGAGTTCCGAGGAGCGAGTTCCGAGTTCCGAGTTCCGAGTCTGAAGTTCGCGACCTGAGCCGGTACTATCGATTCCCCATGAACCCCGACTACGCGCCCCCGGCCACGCTCCCCGCCCTCCTGCGTGCGCTGCTGACGACTTCGCACGAGCGCCACTGGGACATGCGACAGCTCGTTTCGGGGCTGCCGCGGGAGGCGTTGGACTGGCGGCCGGCGCCAGAGGCGGCCTCGCCTGGCGGGCTGGCGCTGCACATTGTCGATGTCGAGCTGTACGTGGCGCGGTTGGCGGCGGGCATCGAGGGGCCGTGGGCGGGCGAAAATGGGTCGCGCATGGACGAATCGGCGGACTGCGAGGAGCTGCTCGCCGCCATCGACGCGGCGGACCAACAGCTCAAGGAAGCGCTCGCCGGGCTGACGGCGGAGCGGCTCGAATCATCCGGCCCGGACGGCGAAGGCACGCTCGGCGAAGCGCTCGCCGGGGATCTCGACCATTCGGCCATGCACTACGGCCACCTGCAGCTCACGCGCCATCTCTGGGAGGCATCGCACCCGGACTGGGAGAGCGGCTACATCCACTGGCGGTGAGTCGCCGAGGAGTTTTTGCCGCCAAGGGGCCAAGACGCCAAGCCGAAAAGACTTGCCGCCAAGGGGCCAAGACCAGACGCCGAAGCGTTTTTGCCGCCAAGGGGCCAAGACGCCAAGTTTCGTGTTTTTCGGTCGGTTCGTCAGGATACTTGGCCGCTTGGCAACTTGGCGGCCAACCGCTCCAGCCACGTCGCAAAACTTGGCGGCCAACCGCTCCAGCCACGCCAAAAAACTTGGGCCCTTGGCTCCTTGGCGGCCAACCGCGCCAGGTCAGTGACGGAAGTGGCGCGTGCCGGTGAGCACCATCGCTACGCCGTACTTGTTGCAGCAATCGATGCCGTCCTGGTCGCGGATGCTGCCGCCGGGCTGGACGATGGCGGCGATACCGGCCTGGCAGGCCTTTTCGATGGAGTCGCCCCAGGCGAAGGGGAAGAAGGCGTCGCTGGCGAGGACCGCGCCCTTGACCTCGGCGCCGGACTTCTCCATGGCGATCTCGACGCTCTTCACGCGGTTCGGCTGGCCACTGCCCATGCCCAGCAGGCGGCCGTCCTTCGCCACCGTGATGGCATTGCTTTTGACGTGCTTCACGCAGCGCCAGGCGAACTTCATGTCGTCGAGCAGCCCGGCCGGTGGCTGTGTTTCGGTCACGACCTTGAACTCGATCTGCTCCGGGCCACGGTCGTCCGCGTCCTGCACGAGCCAGCCGCCGCCGACCTGGCGGTAGGTGCGCCCGCCCTGCGCGTGCGGCAGCGCTTCGAGGATGCGGAGATCCTTCGATTTCCCCTTGAGTAGAGCAAGCCCCTCGGGCGTGTAGCCGGGCGCGATGACGATTTCGTAGAACATTCGGGTCTCGCCGTCGTTGGGGCTGCGAAACTCGCGCAGCTCGCGGGCAAGGGGCTCATCGACCACGCGATTGAAAGCGACGATGCCCCCGAAGGCGCTGGTCGGGTCGGCGTGGACGGCCAGCCGGTACGCTTCGAGCATGTCCTCACGGGTCGCGACGCCGCAGGGGTTGGTGTGCTTGACGATCACGCTGGTGGGCCCGGGGAAGTCGTTCACGCAGTTCCAGGCGGCGTCGGCATCGAGATAGTTGTTGTAGGACATCTCCTTGCCGTGGTGCTGGACAGCGGTCGCGATGCCGCCCCGGCCGTGCTCCGCGAGCGAGCGGTAGAGGTAGAAGGCGGCGCTCTGGTGGGGGTTTTCGCCGTAGCGCAGGCCCTGCGAAAGCTCGAGCGGGAGGGTGAGCGCGGGTGGGGCGCCCTCGCCGTCCCAGAGCCATTCGGCAACGGCGCTGTCGTAGCTGGCGACATGCTGGAAGGCCTTCCAGGCCAGGCGTTTGCGTGCCGCCGCGTCGAACGAGCCCGCTTTCAGGCCGTCGAGGATGCTGGTGTAGTCGTCCGGGTCCACGACGACGAGGACATCGCCGTGGTTCTTGGCGGCGGCGCGGAGCATCGTTGGCCCGCCGATGTCGATGTTCTCGATGCCGTCTTCGAAGCTGACGCCGCCAGGACGGGTGACGGTCGCGTAGAACGGGTAGAGGTTGCAGCAGACGAGATCGATGCCCTCGATCTCGTGTTCGGCGAGGGCGGCGCGGTGGGCGGGGAGGTCCCGGCGGGCGAGGATGCCGCCGTGGATCGCCGGGTGGAGTGTCTTCACGCGCCCGTCGAGCATCTCGGGGAAGCCGGTGATCTCTTCGACTTTGCGGACGGGGATGCCGGCCGCGGCGATGGTGGCGTGGGTGCCGCCGGTGGAGACCAGCTCCCAGCCCAGTTCGTGGAGGCCGCGGGCGAAATCGACCACGCCGGCCTTATCGTAAACACCTAACAGAGCGCGCATGAACCAGGACCCCTTTCGAAAGTGGCCGCGAAGGGGACGAACTCGCGCTGAGTTCGACTCCGCCGCGGAGACTTCCCTGGGCCCAGGCGTACGGCCGGGATGATGGTTGGTGGTTGCTGTCCGGGCTCCCTCGCGGTGCTCCGCGTTCGCCAGTTACCCGACTTCAGAAGTATACGGCGCAGGTGGCGCGCGGCCACCCCCGGTTCGCGTAAACTTCTCGCATGCAACCGTTCACCATTGCCTGCTGCCAGGTCCGCGCGTACGACATCGAAGACGCGGAGACGAACCTCCAGGGCCTGATCGCCGCGCTCGACGAGGCCGGCCGGGGGGGCGCAAAGCTCGTCCTGCTCCCCGAATGCGCCTACCCCGCCTACTACGTGAGGGACGCGAATCCCTACGCTCGCCCGGGCGTGCGGCCCTACGCGGAGGTCACGGCGCTGTTTGGGGCGAAGGCGCGCGAGTACGGGTTCTGGCTGGCCGCGGGGATGGCCGTGCCGCACGAGAACGGCACGCTCACGAACAGCGGGGTCGTCTTCTCACCGGATGGAGAGATCGCGGGGCGCTACGACAAGAGTTTTCTCTGGCACTTCGATACCACCTGGTTCGAACGCGGGCGCGAGTTCCCGGTGTTTGACGCCGAGTTCTGCCGCTTCGGTGTGCTCATCTGCGCGGACGGCCGCCAGCCCGAGGTGGCGCGCATGCTCCGGGTGAACGGCGCGGAGGTCATCTGCGACCTGACGGCGTGGGTTTCGTGGGGCCGCAGCGAAGCTGAGCTCACCACCACCCAGTGCGAGTACCTGATGCCCGTGCGGGCCTTCGAAAACGGCGTCTGGGTGGCGGCGGCGGACAAGTGGGGACCCGAGGACCAGACGATCATCTATGCGGGGCGCTCCTGCGTGATTGGGCCGGACGGCAATTCACGAGCCTCGGCGCCGAGCACGGGTAACCAGGTCTTGCTCTACGAAGTCACGCCCGAACGCGTGGAGACGATCCCGCGCCGCCCGGCGCTCTACGGCGTGTTGACCCGGCCGACGGAATCCCTGGAAGCGATGCGGATCGAGACGGAAGCGCTCGTGCCCGGCCAATCGGCGGGCCGTGTGGCGGTCGTGCCGGGGGTCGATGGGCTGGACCTCTCGGAAACGACGCGACGGTTCGAAGCGCTGCGCGCGCAGGATTGCGACGTTGTCGTGTTCAGCGGGAGCCGCGGCCCTGAGGGCTGGGAAGTCGGCATCGGCGAGCTTGAGGCGTCGGTGCGGGCGAACGGCGGCGTGGCCGTCCTCGCCGTCGAAACGACGGGCTGCAACTGGCGTCAAACGATCGTCGCGGTCACGCCGGAGCGGACCTACGAACACCTCGCGACCCACGGATTCGGGATCGAAACCGGAGAGAACACGGCGCCGATCATCCGGACGCCGGCCGGGAACCTGGGCTTGCTCTGCGGCGATGAGGGCTACGTGCCCGAGGTTGCCCGCGGGCTGGCGTTAGAGGGAGCGGACATCCTCGCCTGGGCGCTGTTCGATGCCGGTCCGATGGCGGAGCGGGTCGCTCGCTGCCGGAGCGACGAGAGCCGCGTCTACACGGCGGCGGCCTGGCCGGACGGTGGTGTCATCTGCTCGCCTGAAGGTTCCGTAATGACGGCCGTGCCCGCCGGGACGGGGGTGGCGATGGCGGCCGCTACGAACCGGGCGTTTTCGCGCTGGAAAGAGCGGGCGCCGGGGACCCACGTCATCCGCGACCGCGTCCCGGATGCGTACACCGCCCTCACCCGGTAGCCGCGTTCATTCGCCCTTTGCGGCGTCGAACTGGGCGCGATCCTTCGCCGTCACGGAGGCGTGCACTTCCGTCGTGAGCGAGTGCACGCGTTCCGTCAGATCGAGCATCTGGCGGGAGAGCATGAGGATCTCGTTGTTCTCCTTCCACTCCACCTGAGTGAGTTCCCACTGGTGGTCCGCGATCACCTGGCGGCGATCGTCCGCCCGGTTCTGGCTGAGCATCACGAAGGTGCTGAGGAAGATCGCCTCAAGGGAGACGACCATCGTGAGCAAGCCGAAGGGAAACGGGTCATCGACGAACGGGTTGCCGCTGGTGACGAGCCAGTACCCAAAAACGGCGATGTGGATGTAGACGAACCACATCGAGCCGGCGAA
>JANXYE010000615.1 GCA_025350285.1 Chloroflexota bacterium | reverse complement strand
AACCAGAATCCGCTGGCCACGCCCCGGCCCCGGTTCGGCCCCTCGATCGGCGACTTGTAATGCGCCGAAGTCAGCGCCGCCGTCACGGTCTCTTCGTTGCCGATGCGCGGGAACGCCTGGCCCGTAGCCATCCGCGTGCCTTCCTTGGAAGCGTTCTTCAGCCGCAGCTCCAGCGGGTCCATCCCCGCCAGCTTCGCCAGCTCATCGACCACCTGCTCGCAGGCGAACGCCGCCGCCGGCGCGCCCGGCGCGCGATAGGCCGACGTCTTCGGCTTGTTCACCACCACGTCGTAGCCCTCGATAGCGAGGTTTTCGATGCTGTACGGAGAAAGCATGCACATCGCGCCCGCACCCACGGCCGAGCCCGGGTATGCCCCCGCTTCGTACGCCAGGTACGCCTGCGCCGCCGTGATCTTGTCGCCTTTCAGCGCCATTTTCATCTTGATGTACGACCCGCTCGTCGGCCCCGTCGCTTCGAACACGTTCGTCCGGTCCATCGAGATCTTGATCGGCCGCATCGCCTTCCGCGAAAGGATGGCCGCCACCGGGTCCAGGTAAATCGGGATCTTCCCGCCGAAACCGCCGCCAATCTCCATCGGGATCACGCGAATCTTCGATACTGGCAGCCGCAGCACTTCCGCCACCTGTGCCCGCACCACGAACGAACCCTGCGTGCTCGTCCAGATGGTCAGCGTGCCGTCCGCGTTCCAGCTCGCCGTCGAACTCTGGGGCTCGATGTAACCCTGGTGCACCATTTTCGTCGTGAACTCGCGCTCCACGACGTGGTCCGCCTCGGCGAACGCCGCTTCGATATCACCGTTCGCGAACTTGATGACGCTGGCCACGTTGCTTGGCTTGTCGCCCAGCGTGCCGTCCATCGCCTTCGTCCGCCGGCTCTCCTTGAGCATCGGCGAGTCGTCCCGCATCGCGTCCCGCACGTCGAGCACCGGCTGAAGCACTTCGTACTGGACCTTGATCTTCTTGAGCGCCTCTTCCGCCTGGTGCCCGTGGAGTGCCGCCACCGCCGCCACCGCATGGCCGCGATACAGCACTTTTTCGCTGGCGAGAATGTTGTCGCTCAGCTCCTTCAGGTTCACCGAGCCTTCGCCCAGGTCCTGGATC
Organism: Chloroflexota bacterium; assembly: GCA_025350285.1. GTDB lineage: Bacteria > Chloroflexota > Dehalococcoidia > Tepidiformales > Tepidiformaceae > JANXYE01. The sequence goes on along the minus strand of JANXYE010000615.1, from coordinate 1,958 downwards.
TTGTCCGCCGCCACCGGGAAGTCCTTCGCCGTGACCACCCCGAGCACACCCGGCATCGTCTCCGCTTCGCTCGTATCGATGCTGACGATGCGCGCGTGCGCATGCGGACTGCGCAGAATCTTCGCATAGGCCATGCCCGGCAGCCGGATGTCCGCGCCGTATTGGGCCTTGCCCGTTACCTTCTCAACACCGTCCGGCCGTATCGGACGCGTGCCAATCACCTTGTAGTTTGGTCGTTCGAGGGTCGTCATACCTTCGCCTCCTGCATATCGGCCGCCTTCAAGACAGCTTTCACAATCTTATCGTAGCCGGTGCACCGGCATAGGTTGTTCGCGAGCCAGAAGCGCACGCGATGTTCGTCTGGATGCGGCTCCGTATCGAGCAACGCCTTCGCCGCGACGATGAAGCCCGGCGTGCAGATGCCGCACTGGAGGGCCGCCTCTTCGAGGAAACACTGCTGCAGCGGATGAAGGGCTTCCGCACTGCCGATGCCCTCGATCGTCGTCACCTCGGCGCCATCGATTTCGACACCGAGCACACAGCACGAGTTCACCACCCGGCCGTTCAGCATCACACTGCAGGCCCCACAGTTGCCGTTGTTGCAGCCTTCCTTTGCCCCGGTCATCCCGAGTTCGTCGCGAAGGACCTCGAGCAGGCTCTGTCGCGGCTCGCAGAGGAATTCCGTTTCATCGCCGTTCAGGCGCGTTTGTACATGGGTTCTCGCCATATCTAGCGGGCTTCCTTAATGCGCTGGAGCGCCCCGTTCAGGGCGCGGACGGTGAGGACTGACGCGAGCCGTTTGCGTTGTGCAATCGACCCCCGCATGTCCGTGATTGGTGTGGCAGCTTCGGCCGCCGCTTCGCCGGCCAGCTTGAACGTCGCTTCGTTCGCTGGCTTGCCAACGATTGCCGCGCCCGCCGCCGTCACGAACAACGGCGTCGCCGCCACCGCTCCCAGCGAAATCCGCGCCGACTCAACGTTCTCGCCGCTAGCGTCGAGCTGGAGCTTCGCCCCGGCGCTCGCCACCGCGATGTCCATCTCGTTCCGCGGGATGAACCGCAGGTAGAACGAGTTCTCGTTTTTCCGCAACGCCGGGATCCGGATCTGGAGGAGCAGCTCGTTGGCGCCCAGGGCGTTTCGCCCTGGGCCGGTGAAGAAGTCCTCCACCGCGATCTCACGCGTCCCGCTCGCTGATCCGATCACGAGACGCGCCGCGAGCGCGATCAGCGCGGGCGCCGAATCCGCCGCCGGGCTCGCGTTACAAAGGTTCCCCCCGAGGCTCGCGCGCGACTGGATCTGGATGCCGCCGATGATGTGAGCAGAATCCAGCACTCCCGGGAACGCCCGTGCGATCGCCGGATCCTCGTAGATGCGGGCGCAGGCCACCGCCGCGCCGATGAGCAGTGACCCATCAGCGGCGAGTTCCAGCGCCATCACCTCCGGGATGAACTTGAGGTCGATGAGCTGGTCGCAGTGCTTGCGCTCCTCGCGCAGCTGGACGATGACATCCGTCCCGCCCGCCAGCATCAGTGTCGTTTTCCCGTTGCCGAGCGCCGCATACGCTTCGCCCAGCGTTTTCGGCCGTAGATAGTCGAAGTTCTCCATGCACATCCTTCAGTAAGTGGGTCGATGGCGCACTGGACGGGCGTCCAGTTACGCAAGCGGTTTTGATGATAAAGACCCGCGCCCTACTTGTCTTGGCCCGGCCCCGAAAGTCCTCAGGCCCAAGTCCTTGCAACTCTCTCGCGGCGTCGTACGCTGGACGCCACCCTTGGAGGACTCCCATGCCCCGCATCGAAGAAGGCAACCTCACGATCATCACCGCCGGGCCCGTCGGCTTCGGCAACAACATCTACCTCATCATCGACAAATCCACCGGCGAGGCCGCCTTTGTCGATGCCCCCGGAGACGCCGCCTAGCTCGTCGCCGTGGCCGAAGAAGCCGGCGTCCGCCCGACC
>JANXYE010000602.1 GCA_025350285.1 Chloroflexota bacterium | reverse complement strand
GATCGACGGAATTCGCAGAGGCCGCGACAGCATGACGTATACCAACCGATTCACCCCGCGCCGGGCGCGCAGCATCTGGAGCCACGTGAACGTGAAGCGCGTCGGAGAGCTGACGGCGCTTGGGCTGATGCAGCCCTCGGGACTGTCCGCGTTCGCACGCCGGACGCCGGAGCGCACAGGCGTGTACTCGGCCGAACAGGTAGAACTCGCACTCGACGAAGCCACGAAAGCGGCCTTACGGGAAGATCTGGACGCGTGGGCCTTTTACGAACAGCAGCCCCCGACGTACCGAAAGGCGGTCACCTGGTGGCTGCTTTCAGCGAAGAAGGATGAGACGAAGCAGCGCCGCCTGGAGCAACTCATCGCGGAGTCGGCGGGGGGCCGAAGGCTGCGGCAGTTTGTCTCGCCAAAAGCCGCGTCGCCGACGCCTAAAGCAGGTTCCGCATGAGCTGCACCTGGCTCGTGAGGAAGACCATCGACTCGCGGGAGCCCTTGCGCAGGCGGGCGAACTCCGTGTCTTGCTGGGAAAGCTCGTCGAAGCGTTCGAGTTCGGCCAACGAATCGAACTCGCCGACGACGGCAATGCCGCTCGTCGCCCCCGTGACCGCCGCCCAGACGCTCGTCACGGCCTCGATGCCGCGCTGTTTCTGGTACTCCAACGCCAGCGAGATTGAATAGGTGAACTCGCGGTGACGGCCAGGTTGTACCTCGCCAGTGAGCGTGCGCATGAACTTGCGCGGGGCCGTCGCGTCTTCGCTGGAGATAAGCCCTTCGGAATGGTAGGAGAGCCGCTGGATCGAGACCTGGGCCGAATGGTAGACCATCTGTTCGCGCACGGCCCGGCGCACGGCGGCGAAGGCGGCGTCCAAGGAGGACATCTCGGTGAACTTCTCGAGTTCGTCCAGCGTGTTGAAGTCGCTGGCGATCTGGGCGAGGTTCGCCTGGCCCGTCATCGAGCCCCAGATGGTGGTGCGGGCGCGGATGCCGCGTTCCTCCTGGTGAGCGCGGGCTTCGCGCATGGCCGTAAGGAAACTCCCGGTCTTGCCCTGGCCGATGATGCCGGTAAAGAGTCGACGGTACATGCTCTCCCCCATTGCCGGGCTCGCCGTGGATAATCGCCCGCGGAGCGACAGTGTAGCCGATTTTGCGCTGCGAACCGCGCCGCGGGGCAATTGGCGAGGCCGGGCTCGCGAGCCGTTTCCATCGACGGAACCCCGCGCATCGCCTTCGGCCGGGCGCGACCTATAGAAGAAATCTTTAGGACGCGCACCAAAACCCCTGCACGTTCCATTCGTTCGCGATACACTAACCGGGGTAAGGCCGCCCCGCGCTTCTAGCGACGTTGTGCCTGCCCAGGAGCACTCGGACAGGCCAGATGGATCGCAAACCGCGAAGCCCACAGTCCGCTTTTAGCTTCCACGTCTCCGCCCGGCGGGCGGATGCCGCGCTACCCCGACATTCCCCGGCTGAATTGAGGTCGCTTGACCTTTGCTGGCGCCCGCGCGTGCCCGAATCCGAGAAAAGAGGGTGATTCAGAAACCTTTATGACAACCGCAACTCTGGAACGGCCAACCCACGCGGTCGAACAGCTCGAACGCGTCACGATCCGCTTCGCGGGGGACTCAGGCGACGGTATGCAGCTCACCGGATCGCAGTTCACGCGCACCACGGCGGTCTTCGGTAACGACCTCGCCACGCTGCCCGACTTCCCGGCCGAAATCCGCGCCCCTACCGGTTCGCTGCCTGGCGTTTCCGGCTTCCAGCTTTCGTTTTCGAGCAACGACATCCGCACCCCGGGCGATGCTCCGGACGCGCTCGTCGCGATGAACCCGGCGGCCCTGAAGACGAACGTCGGCGACCTCGTGAAGGGCGGCCTGCTGATCGTCGATGAGGACGAGTTCAGCGCCGGGAACCTGAAGAAGGCGCAATACGCCAGCAACCCTCTGGACGACGGCAGCCTGACTGGCTACCAGTTGATCAAAATTCGGATCACTCGCCAAAACGAACTCGCACTCGAAGGCCTGCCGATGAACGCGGCCCAGAAGTTCCGCTCGCGCAACTTCTACGCGCTCGGGCTCATCCTCTGGCTTTACGGGCGCGGCATGGAAACCACAATCCGCTGGGCCGAGGGCCAGTTCAAGCGCAGCCCGGACGTGCTCGAAGCGAACGTCCGCGCGCTCAAGGCCGGCTACAACTTCGGCGAGACGACGGAGATGTTCCGAGTCCGGTATGAAGTCCCGCCGGCCAAGGTCGCGCCCGGCCTCTACCGCTCCATCGCCGGCAACGAAGCGACCGCGCTCGGTCTCGTCGCGGCCTCCGTCAAGTCCGGCCTGCCGCTGTTTTACGGCAGCTACCCGATTACGCCGGCCTCGGCCGTGCTCGAAGAACTGAACAAGTACAAGCACTTCGGCGTCAAGACGCTGCAAGCGGAGGACGAGATCGCCGCCATCGGCGCGAGCATCGGCGCTTCGTACGGCGGCGCACTGGGCGTGACCGGTACGAGCGGCCCCGGCCTCGCGCTGAAGAGCGAGGCGCTGAACCTCGCCGTGATGACCGAACTGCCGCTCGTCGTGATCGACGTCCAGCGCGCGGGACCCAGCACCGGCATGCCGACCAAGACGGAACAGTCGGACCTGTTGCAGGCGATGTTCGGCCGAAACGGGGACTCCGCCGTCGCGATCGTCGCGCCGGCCACACCGGGCGACTGCTTCGTGATGGCGATCGAGGCCTGCCGTCTCGCACTCAAGTACATGGTCCCGGTCATCCTGCTCAGCGATGGCTACGTCGGCAACGGTTCGGAACCGTGGCTGGTGCCTGACGTGGCCGATCTGCCGGCGATACCGTGGTCGTACGCGAAGCCGGCCGATAACTGGCAGCCCTACCTGCGCGACCCGAAGACGCTCGCGCGGCCGTGGGCCGTGCCGGGCCAGAAGGGCTTCGAGCACCGCGTTGGCGGCATCGAAAAGAGCGAACACTCTGGCGACATCAGCTACGACCCGGAAAACCACCACCGCATGACGATGCTGCGCATGAACAAGGTGGCCGGCATGGTGGCGGATATCCCGGACATCGAGGTGATGGGGCCGGAAACCGGCGATGTGCTGGTCATCGGTTGGGGCGGGACCTTCGGCGCCATTACGTCCGCCGCCGAGAATGCGCGCAAGGCTGGGAAGAGCGTGGCATCTGCCCACATCCGCTACCTCAACCCCTTCCCCGCGAACCTGGGCGACATCCTCAAACGCTACAAGAAGGTCGTCGTGCCGGAGCTCAACACGGGGCAGCTCGCGCTGCTCCTGCGGGCGAAGTACCTGGTCGATGCCATCCCCTTCAACAAAATCTCGGGACAGCCATTCAAGATCGCCGAGATCGAAGCGAAGATTGACGAAGCCCTGGGCCTCAGGGGCCCATACAAACTCGAATTCGGCCCCGCATCGGGGCTGGGGGGAGGCTAATTTATGGCTGCCACACTCACGAACGGCAATGGCGCGGGCGCGCTCATCACGGACCTCCCGGTCCTAACTCGCAAGGACTTCACCTCCGACCAGGAAGTGCGCTGGTGCCCGGGTTGCGGCGACTATTCGATCCTCGCGCAGATGCAGAAGATGCTCCCGGAACTCCACGTCCCGAAGGAGAACATCGTCTTCGTCAGTGGCATCGGCTGCTCCAGCCGAGCCCCTTACTACCTGGAGACGTATGGCTTCCACAGCATCCACGGCCGCGCGCTGACGCTGGCGACGGGGCTCAAGTCCTCGCGGCCCGAACTGACCGTCTTCGTCATCACGGGCGATGGCGACGGCCTCAGCATCGGCGGCAACCACCTGCTCCACGCCATGCGCCGGAACGTCGATCTCAACGTGGTGCTGTTCAACAACCGCATCTATGGCCTGACGAAGGGCCAGCCTTCGCCCACGTCCGAAGTCGGTAAGGTGACGAAGTTCTCGCCGTTCGGGACCGCCGAGCGGCCCCTGAACCCGATCCGGGTGGCGCTTTCGGCGGGCGCCACATTCATCGCCCGTTCGCTCGACCGCGATATCAAGCACCTGGAAGAGACCCTCTACCAGGCGTCGCAACACAAGGGCATCTCGTTTGTCGAGGTCTACCAGAACTGCAACATCTTCAACGACGGTGCCTTTGCGGCGTTCGCCGAGAAAGACGTGCGGGCGGACAAGATGGTCTACCTCGAGCACGGGCAACCGGTGCGCTTCGGCAAGAACCGCGAGCACGGCATCCGCCTCAACGGGTTCGCGCCGGAGATCGTCTGGAATGCCACAAGCGATGACGGCCTGCTGGTCCACGACACGCACGCCGATGCCGCGCTGGCCCAGATCCTTGTCGGCATGGACTACCCGGACTTCCCGGTGCCAGTTGGCATCTTCCGGGCCGTGGAGGAGCCGACCTTTGAGGACGTGATGACGCACCAGATCGAGATGGCTACCTCGCAGAAGGGCGAAGGGAAGCTCGAAGACATCCTCCGGGGCGGCGAGACCTGGATGGTCCAGTAACCTTCGCCGACGCCTCTTCCGGCAGCGTCGGGGCCCCGTCTTCGTGCGGGGCTCCGCCGTTTCCTGGCCGCTTGGCCAATAGGCCCTTGCTTGGGATACATGGGGCTAGCCTATGGTTCAGCGACCATGTATCGTTTCGCAATAGCCAGCACGTATAACCCGGTAGGCGGCTATGGAACTCGCTCAACTCGACGCTTTCATCACCGCCGCCGACTGCGGCAGCTTCAGCCGCGCGGCTGAGATGCTGAACGTCGCCCAGCCGTCGCTCAGCAACCGCATTCAGTCGCTCGAACGCGAGGTCGGCCAGGCCCTCTTTGAGCGCATGGGCCGGGGCGTCAAGCTCACGGACGCGGGCCGCGCCTTCCTGCCCTATGCCCAGCGCATCAACCGTACGCTTCAGGACGGCTTGCTCGTGCTCGATGGTACGCGTGAGGGGACGGCCGGCCGGCTGAGCATCGGCACGGCCCCGGCCGTCGGCACGTACGTCTTGCCCCGTGTGCTGAAAGTCTTTTGCGACAATCGCGGCGGCGTGGATGTTCTCGTGCGGACCGGCCATTCCGATGAAGTCCTGCAAATGGTGCTCGACGATGACGTGCAGGTTGGGTTCAGCCGCCCGATCAATCACCCGGACGTGCGCACGATCGTCCTCTACCAGGACGAACTCGTGCTCGTGGTGTCGTCCGATCATCGTTACGCGAAGCGCGGCACGGTCAAAGTCGAAGAGCTGGCGGACGATTCGCTCATCCTTTTCGACCGCGATTCGGGCTACTACGGCATGATCCTGAGCCTGTTCCGCGACCTCGGCGTCGTACCGCACCAGCAGATGCACCTCGATTCGATCGAGGCGACGAAGAAGATGGTCGAACAGAACCTGGGCATTGCGCTTCTCCCGGAGGTCGCCGTTGAGCGCGAGATCCGGCTCGGGACGCTGCACAAGGTGCACATCCAATCGGCCGAACCGGTGAAGCGCGACATCGCCGTTATGTATCGTCGTAACAAGCCCCAATCCGGACCGATGGCGGCGTTCCTCGAGCTGTTAGGCGAGATGTACGGCCAGCGGCTGCCGAAGTAGCGGACGATGCTCATCGACCTCCACTGCCACTCGTTCCCACGCTCCCAGTGCAGCTCCCTCAAGCCCGAAGAGCTTATCGATCTCGCCCGCGAGCGCGGCCTCGACGGCG
>JANXYE010000599.1 GCA_025350285.1 Chloroflexota bacterium | reverse complement strand
GGTTCTCGACCCGCGCCTGGCGCAGCTCCGTGCCTTCTTTGGTGAAGCCGAGCTGCTCATCGACCTGCAGCGGTGCGTCCTTGGATCCCCCGCAGGCGATGGCGCCCAGGAGGATCGTGCCGAGCAGCGGGCCACTGGCGGCCCGCACCAACTGAGTGACTGGCATTTCCGTCTCCTTCGCCACGGATATCGAGCCGCGGCAACGCGAATTCGAGCGAACGTGATGGGCCGCTATTTTGATGTGCGCTTCTCCGTTGGTGGCGCGCCCACGACGACGAGGTCGCCAGCGCTGAGAGTCGCGGATATTGGGGCCACCTCGACAAGCCCGCGAGCGGCCAGCCCGGGCCGCACGGCCACCGCCCTCGGACCGCCGGCCGCGGATTGGACATGCACCCGCGAGACTCCGTCGGCGCCCACGGAAAGCGCTGCTACGGGCACGGCGAGGACTTCGCCCGCCGTACTCGTGATGGCGATTGTGAGGACCACGGAAGCGCCAGCGATGGATGCCGGCACGCCCGCCGGCGTGATTTCGATGTAGAAGCGCTGCGAATCCACACCCTGGGTGCCCGGGGACTCGGCGACCAACGTGACGCTGCCGTCGGCCGTGACCCCCAAATCGGCGAGATCGATCCGAACAGCGGCCCCCACCCGAATCGCCTTTGCGTCGGCGGCGTTGACGGCGCCGCTGGCCACGAGGCTCGACGTCGAAACCGTGAGCACGGGACCTTCCACGCGATCTCCCACGCGGACGCGAGCCGCGCCCAAGCGAAGAGGGAGCGCGGGAAAGAACAGGATTTCATCGGCGGGGATCTGGAAGCCGATCGGGGCCCCCGCACCGGCTGGAAGAGGGGGGCGTCCGGCGGCCAGTAGCGCCCGCCGGTCCGCGATCTGTAGACCAATACGGGCAGACTGAACGTCCAGTCGCGCGGCGTCGAGTTCAATTCCGGCCACGCTCAGACCGTTGAAAGCGGACGGCGTGAGGAATGTGACAAGCGCGGCGCGGGCGGTGCTGAGGTCGTTGGTGGCGGTTGCGACCAGTCGGTTAGCCGCCGCCACGGCCGCTGTCTTTCCGGCCAATTCCCCCGGAGACGCAGGCCGAACCCTCCCGCTCCGGGCGTCGGCCAGGCGTGCGCGGACGACAGCCAGCTGCGCTTCGGCGGCATCCAGTGCCCTGAGCTTGACCGCCTCGTCGGCCGCGCCCGTCCGGGTGACGGCATCGGCTCGGGCCTGGGCGGCGTCCGCCTCGGCCCTGGCGTTGTCGCTGGCGGCCTTGTCCGGGGGCTTCGCTCGCAGCGCCTCCGCCGCTATGCGTCGCTTGGCCGCGGCTTCCGTGGTCGCGGCCAGGTAGTTCTCGCGGGCGGTTGCGCGAGCAGTGTCGATCTCCGTCTTGGAGAGCGTGACCAGGCTGGCCGCGTGCCCGACTTCCGCTTCCAGAACAGCCAACTCAGATGCCGTGGCCGGCGCCCCCCGGCCGTCGCGCGCCTCGTTGAGCAGGAGCTCCGCCGCGCGGGCTTCCGCTAGCGCCACGGTCAGCGCGCCTTCGAGACGTGCTACGTCCGCCTCGGCCGCGAGACGTTCGCGCGTCTTCGTCGCCCTCGCCGCTGCGTCTCCGCTCTGTGCGGACTTCACGGCCAACTCCGCGAGGCGAAGCTTCGCCGCGGCCCCATCGAGCGCGGCACGGGCCGCACGCACACTCTCCTCCGCATCGAGACGTTCCGATCCGCCCTGGCGAGAGTCGGTTTCGGCGGCCCTCCAGGCGGCAATCTGCTCAAGCGACGGCCCCTGGGCACTCCAGCCCGCCGATGCGTACCAGCGCTCGACCGCCTTGCCCGTGGCTTCGTCATAGAGTCCATCAACAGGGCCGGGGTCGAATCCAAGGCGAACGAGCGCGGCTTCCAGCTGGAGGACATCGGCGCCGCTCGTTCCGGGGCCTAAGTCGCGGTAGGCGGGCTGTGCACCCTGAAGGATGAAGACCGGCCGGCCGGAGATCGCCAGGGCAACATCGCCCTCCTTCACCTCGGTCCCGGACGGCGTCGTAGCTGTCACGATTCGCGAGCCTGCCTTGAGCGACGACGACGGCAGGGTCACCTCGCGGGCCGCCCCGAATTGCACGGTCCCCCGGGTGATCACCTCGGTTGAGAGCACTCTGCGCTCCACGGGGACGGTGATGACCGAAGGCGGCGGTGGCGATGTCCGTGCCGCGGTTTCGGCGGCCGACTGCACGCGCGTCCCGGCCAGATAGCCCGCCCCGGCGATGGCCACCACGCCGCCGAGGAGCCCGGCAAGGACCGGCAAGCGGCTCATGCGGACATCGTCTGGCGGCGAAGGCTGCCGCCCGCTGGGGACGGTCGGAGATGGCTGGTTGTGCTCATGCGAGGCATCCTAGGCCGCACAACCTGATCCAGAGATGAGCGTGAGCCGGCCAAGAAAACACGTCGCGCCGGGGGCGGCTTCCGCCCGAACGGGCGCTTCAGCGACCAGGCCCGCCCCATTGTAGACTTCTCGGGCGATCGCCGGGCCGCTGAACGGACAGGGGACCTCGCCTCTGGGATTGGACAGGCAGTGAAGCAGCGCAGCCCATCCGCGGCCCCCTTGACCGGGATCCGCGTTGTTGACCTTGCCACACCACGGGCGGAACTTGCCGGGCGGTTGCTCGCCGACCTCGGCGCGGAAGTCATCAAAGTAGAGCCGCCGGGCGGTTGCGCGGCGCGTTTCATGCCGCCGTTCGAAGCCGGGCGCGAGGGAGAGGTGGACGGGTCGCTCTACTGGGCATCGGTCGGTATGGGGAAGAAGAGCGTCGAACTGGACCTCAACGACCGCTACGACCGGGAGCACCTGCTGGCGCTGGTGATGACGGCGGACGTGCTCATCGAATCCTTCGAGCCCGGTGCGATGGCCAAGAAGCGGCTCGACTACATGACGCTTTCGGCGTTTAACCCGCGGCTTGTGTACGTGTCGGTGTCGCCTTTCGGGCAGGACGGCCCAGAGGCGAACTCTCCGGCGACGGACCTGACGCTCGAAGCGGCGGGCGGGTTGCTCAGCCTCCAGGGCGATGGCGACCGGCCGCCAGTGCCAGTCGGCTACCCGCAGGCCTGGTTCCATGCCGGAGCCCAGGCGGCGGCCGATGCGGTGGTCGCGCTGCACGAACGAATGCGGTCGGGCCTGGGTCAGCACCTGGACGTTTCGGCGCAGGCGGCGATGGTCTGGACGCTGATGAACGCGACCGGCTACCCGTCGATGGTCCACGCCAACCCTCCGGGATTTTGCGAACAACGGGCGTTGCCGCCACCGGAGCTTCTGCCCGGCCTGGCGATCCCAAGAACGATCGAGTGCGCCGACGGGTTCCTCACCTACGCGATTGCGCTTCCGGTTGTGGGCACGCGAACCCACAACGAGATCATGGCCTGGGCCGAGACGGACGGCTCACTCCCGGCGGAACTGCGCGGCATCAACTGGAACAACTGGATCGGCGACGCGGTGGCTGGGGTTATCACCACTGCCCAGATGGTGCTTTCCATCGACACGACGAAAGCTTTCCTCAAGACGAAGACCAAGGCCGAAGTCCAGGCGTTCGCGGTGCGGACCGGCACTCTGCTCGCCCCGTTCTTCACGGTGGCGGACCTGGTCAACGACCCGCAATTGGCGGCCCGCGACTACTGGACGATGGTGGGCGGGCGCATCCATCCGGGGCCGTTCGCGAAACTTTCCGAGACGCCGCTGACGATGGAGCGGCCCGCGCCGCGGCTCGGCGAACACCAGGACCTGGTTCGAAAGCCGGTCCCGGAGCGGATGCTGGAGCTGAACGTCTCGACTGAGCCGCGCAGGCAGGCGTTCGCGGGGCTGAAGGTGGCGGATTTCTCGTGGGTCGGGGTTGGGCCGATCATCAGCAAGGCGCTGGCGGACCACGGCGCGACGGTGGTGCGTGTCGAATCGAGCGCTCACCCGGATGTCCTGAGGCTGCTGCCGCCGTTCAAGGACGGGGTGAGCGGGCTCAACCGCTCGCAGTTCATGGCGTTTGTCAACACGTCGAAGCTGGGGCTGGCCTGCGACCTTTCGACGGCGGCCGGACGGGATCTGGCGAAGAAGCTCGTGGATTGGGCGGATGTCGTGGTCGAGAGCTTCACGCCGGGAACGATGAAGAAATTCGGGCTCGACTACGAAACGCTGAGTAAGGACCGGCCCGACCTCGTAATGCTGAGTTCGTGTCTCCGCGGCCAAACGGGACCGGAGGCGGCCTACACCGGCTTCGGCGGCCAGGGAGCATGCATTGCCGGGCTGCAGGCGATCACGGGCTGGCCGGACCGGCCGCCGGCGGGGCCGTGGGGCGCCTACACGGACTTCATCAACCCGCGTTTTGGGGTGGCGGCGTTGACGGCGGCGCTGATGCACCGGCAGAAGACGGGCGTCGGGCAGCACATCGACCTCGCGCAGGGGGAGGCGGCGATCCACTTCCTTGAGCCGCTCATCCTGGACTACACAGTGAACGGACGTGTCGCGGGGCCGGCGGGCTTGGATTCCCTGTACGCCGCGCCGCATGGGGTGTACGCGACGGAGGGTATCGAACGTTACGTTTCTATCGCGGTCGAGAGCGAGGCGCAGTGGCAAGCGTTGCGGTCGGTGGCGGGTATCTCGATCGACGACCGTTTCGACCGTGTGCCTGTTGACGATACGCTGAACGCCTGGTGCGGGGACAAGGACGCGTTCGCGCTGGCGAAGACGCTGCGGGAAGCGGATGTGCCCGCGTACGCGGTGCTTCGTCCCACGGACCTGTACGAGGACCCGCAGCTGGCCGCCCGCGGGTTCTTCGTCACGCTCGACCACACGGAGATGGGGCCGACGCCCTACGACGGGCTGGCGACGAGGTTTTCGGCCACACCCGGCAAGCTGCACAAGGCGGCGCCCTGCCTCGGTGAGGACACGGATTACGTGCTGCGGGAGTTGCTCGGGTTGAGCGAGGATGAGGTGGCCCGGTTTGCGGCGGAAGGCGCGCTGTCCTGACCAGGGACCGTGTGGGCAACCTGATTGGGGCCGCCCGCCGCCCGCCGCTGTACCTCTATGCGCTGGCCGGATTCGCGACCCTGATCGCGATCGGCGCGCTCGTCTACGTCCGGTATGTCGCACCACCGAATGGGCCGTGTCCCGGCTATGGCGGGCCGATCCTCGCGAGCCCGGCCAGTCCGGCTACTGACGCGGCGTCGCCGGTGCCCGCGTTTTCGCACGTCTTCACGATCGTGCTGGAGAACGAAGAGGCGACCTCGGTCACCGGGAGCGCGTCGATGCCGTACCTCAACGGGCTGGCCGCGCAGGGCGCCGTGCTCAACCAGTTCTACGCTATCTGCCACCCGAGCCTCCCGAACTACCTCGCGATGGTTGGCGGCGACACCTTCGGCGTGCACAGCAATTGCACGGATTGCCTCGTGGATGGGCCGAACATCGTCGATGGCGTCGAGGCGAGCGGGCGGACGTGGAAGGCGTACATGGAAGGCGCGCCGAGGGCCTGCTTCAAGGGGGCGGGTTCGGGGCGCTATGCGCAGAAGCACAACCCGTTCATCTACTTCAAAAGCATCCGGGACAATCCGGAGCGCTGTGCGCGCGTCGTGCCGTTTACGGAGTTCGCGACGGACCTCGTGAGCGGGACTCTCCCGGACTACGCCTGGATCACGCCGGATCTCTGCCACGACGGGCATGACTGTTCGCGCGCTGAGTCCGACCGTTGGCTGAGCACGGTGGTACCGGGGGTACTGGCCTCGGCCGCGTTCCGCGAGGGCGGGGTGCTCTTCATCATGTACGACGAAGGCACGAGCGACGCGGGCTGCTGCGCGGTGGCGGCTGGAGGGCGGATCGCGACGATCGTGCTTTCGCCGCTGGCGCGAGCGGGGACGGTTGATTCGAATGCCTACACGCACTATTCGCTGTTAGCGACGGTCGCGCGGGCGTGGGGCTTCGTGCCGCCAGGGCGAGCAGCGGGGGTCGCGCCGCTCACGGGCTTCTGGACGGAGCCGTGAGCTCGGCCCTCACCCCCCGGCCCCCTCTCCCGACTTCGTACCTCGCGGGAGAGGGGGAGGAACGTTTTCGCGTGGTCAGCGTCTGTTCGGGGTTTCCAGGTCGGACAATCCCGGGGAGGCGAGTGCGGCCTGGAGGCGGAGCATGTACTCCGCGCGCGAGATTTCGATACCGCCCATGCGCTGGGTATGGTCGGTCAGGGCCTGAATGTCAATAAGTTCGACGCCTGAATCAGCGGCCCACTGGACGAGGGCGGCCATGGCCACCTTCGAGGCATCGGTTTCACGATGGAACATGGACTCCGCCCCGAACATCCGGCCGACCTGCACGCCGTAGAGGCCGCCGGCCAGCTGCCCGTCCGCGTTCCACGTTTCGAAGCTGTGGGCCCACCCGAGTTGGGCCAGCCGGGTGTAGGCGCGAAGGATTGCTGGCGTGATCCAGGTGCCTTCAGGGCGGTTCGCACAGCCCGCGACGACGTAGGGGAAGGCGGCATCCAGCGTCACCCGAAAGCGTCCCTGGCGGAGTGTGCGGGCCAGTCGCTGCGAGACGTACAGCCCGTCCAGCGGGAGGATCGCCCTCGGATCAGGCGAGAACCAGAGGAGTTCTTGCTGGGAGTGCGGCCAGGGGAAGATGCCGGCGCGGTAGGCCGAGATAACGGACGACGGTTCGAAGTCGCCGCCCATCGCGACGGGGCCGTCCGGGGGCATGTCGTCGTGCTTCGGCCAGAGGTAGGGTGAGACGGGGAGCGGCTGCGCCGGGCCGGGCGTGCGTATGTCGATGGGGATGCGCGGGACCTGCACGGTCAGGCCGCCACGCGGGGATGTTTATCGAGGTGCACGCGGGAAGCGTAGCGGATTGCGCCGGGACGGTAGAATCGAGCGATGGCGAAGACGAGCAACTCGGCGACGGCCCGGCGCGCCTCGGACCGTCTGATGGCGCTGCGTGGCGACCCGGCGGCGCGGGCCGCCTTCGCGCTCGAAGTGCTCGAATCGGAGGAGACGAACTTCGATGTGGTCTTCCGCTGCGCGGAGGTGCTCGCGGCGGACCCGCTCCTGGGGGCCCGCCCGGCGCTGCTGCGGAGGTACCGGGAACTCGCGGATACGCCGCGTCGCGACCCCGGGGCATTCACGCGAGCGGCCATCGTGCGGGCGCTACGGTACATCTCAACGGCGGAGGACGCGGACATCTTCGATAGGGCGGCGACGACGTTCGAGCCCTCAATGCAGGAGGTCGGCGGGCCAACGCTCTTGCGGGCGGCGGGCATGGCGGCGCTGCAACGGCTCGACCCGAAGCGGGCGGCCATCCGGGCGGCTCAGTCGCTGGCGGATGGGCGCCACACGAGCGTGAACAGCGGAGAGCCCGCGCTGACGGCGGCGAAGGTGCTGGCCGCGAACGGCGAGGACCTCGCGCTGCTCCTCTTCGTCCTTTCGACGAAGCATGGGCACCAAGAGGTGGTGGCCGAGTGCCTCCGCTGGTTGCGCGACCTCCCGGCCTACGCGCTGCAGCCGGTCGTCGAGCGGTACTCCGGGAATCGGCGTGAGGCGATGGACCTCGGGGAGATGCTGGAAGCGGCGGCCGGACGGCACAGCTCTTCCCAGCGCGAGATCGTCCTCCTGGGCTACAGCGACCTCTTAATTGATCACGAGCCTGACGCGTTTCTGGCCAGCGCGCTTCGCCAACTCCTCGGCTCCTCAACCGTCGATGTCTACCGGTACGCCGTGACGGCGATTATCGCGAGCCACCGGGCAGACCTGATGGGTCTGCTCATGGAACATGCGGCGACGGTTACAGAGAAGGAGAAAGTCGCGGTGCTCGGGGAATCGCTTCCCCTCGCCCGCGGCGGCG
>JANXYE010000591.1 GCA_025350285.1 Chloroflexota bacterium | reverse complement strand
TGGAGCGTCGCGAGATCGACGTAAGCCTGCGTGTAGATGGCCGCGTCGGCGTGGTCCCAGGTCGTGCTGATGTTCTCCTGGCCGGCCGCGACGAGGAGCTTCTTCGCCTCGGTCGGGTTGTAGTCCCAGTACTTGGCGTTGGCGCCGAGGTCCTTCACCTGGCGGGCGAACGGATAGCCAACGTGGTAGAGCTGATCCGGCACGCCCTCGCCCTTGGTCAGCGCCTCGCGGATCGCCTTGCGGTTGATACCCATGCTGATCGCCTGGCGCACGCGCTTATCGTTGAAGGGCGGCTTGTCTGTGCGCAGGTAAATGTAGCCACCGATGCCCTGGGTCTCTTCGAATTTGGCATCCGGGCGGGACTTCTTCAGCTGATCGCGCTCATCCGGCAGGAAGAGCCAGGTGAGATTGACGGAGTTCGCCGAGAAGTCGGCGACGCGCTTCGCCTGGTCCGAGACGACGAACGCCTTCACCTCATCGAAGTATGGGTACGGCTTGTCGTAGTAGTCCGGATTCTTTTTGAAGCTGAGGCTGACCCCGGTCTGGAACTCGGTATGGATGAACGGACCGCTACCGACCATCTTGGTGGTGGCCTCCGCGCTTTCCGCGTGCTCCTTGGGGGAGATATAGACGCCGAGGTTTCCACCGAGGTAGTTCACCGTGTCGGCGTAAGGGACCTTGCTCGTGATCTTGATGGTGTTGGCATCCGGCGTCTCCATCTTATCGATGAAGCCGAGGCCGGTCTTGTGGACCGACTTGTCGTAGTTGATGTAGCGGTCGAAGGCGTAGCGGACGTCTTCCGAGGTCATCGCCCGGCCGTTGTGGAACTTGACGCCCTGCTTCAGCTTGATGTTGTACGTCAGCTGGTCGGGCTGCTCCGGCATCGCGGAGGCGAGGTCGATCTCCTGCGAGAAGTCAGCGGGCGCGACTTCCGAAACGCCGGCCTTGAAACGGAACAGCTTGCTGTAGGACAGGCTGTTCATGTAGCCGTTGAGGTAGCTCGTCGATGTGTACGGGTCGAGGCTCGGAGGAGCCGCCGGGATCTGGAAGCTGAAGGAGCCTCCGGCCTTTGCCACCTTCGCCGGTGTGGGCGAGGCGGCGGTCGTCGGCAACAGGCCCTTCGTGCCGCTCGCGGGGGGCGTGCTGCTTGTGCTGTCATCGTCGCCGCAGCCGACAAGCGCGTATGCGCCAACGCCTACGCCAGCGACACCCGCACCCTTGATCGCCGCGCGGCGCGAGTACCTCTGCCTGAGCCAGTAGTTCTTTTCTTCCATGGATCTGTTTTCTTCCCTCCTGTTTCAATCCGCCCCCGCCGCGAGGGCGGGAGTTGGTGAATGGCCCTTTCCGAGGAGGGGCCCTTCGTTCATACCCTACGATGACTGGCGCAAGCGTGGATCCAATACGTCCCGCAATGCATCACCGAAAAGGTTAAAGCTGAGCACGGCGACGCTGATCGCCGCGCCGGGGATGATCGCCGTCCACCAGGCCGACTCCCATACCGATCGGGTGTCCTGGAGCATTTTGCCCCAGCTCGGATGGGACGCGTCGGCGATGCCGAGGCTCAGAAAGCTCAGGGCCGCCTCCGCCAGGATCGCGTTGCCAATCTGGATGCTCGCGATCACGATAATTGGCGCCATCACGTTCGGGAGTACGTGCCGGAACATGATTCTGGCCGAATCGTTGCCGATCGATTCGGCCGCTTCGATATATTGGAGGTTGCGGATGCTCAGAGCCGAGGCGCGCACGATGCGCGCCGTGGTCGGCGTGATGATGATCCCGATGGCCATGCTCACCAGAAAGAATGCCCTCAAGGTATAGCCCTTGTCGGTGTTGAAAATGGAGAGGAAGAAGATGGCGAAAACGAGTGGCGGAAAGCCGAGCAAGACATCGATGACCCGGCTGATAATCATGTCTGGCCAGCCACGGAAGTAGCCGCTCACCAGTCCGAGCACGGTCCCGAAGACGGTGCCGAGGAGCACCGAGCCGAAGCCGATGCCGAGCGAGATGCGGCTGCCGATGATGATCCGGCTGAACATGTCGCGGAAGAGGTTGTCCGTCCCGAGCGGATAGCTAAAGGAGGGAGAGATGAGCCTCGGGAAGCCCGTCTTATCGGCTGCGTGCGGGGCGATCACATCGGCCAGGACCGCCACCAGCACGAGCAGGACGCAGATAAGACCGGCGGCAGCGCCCACCGGCTTCTTGCAAGCAACGCGCCGGAGCGACAGCCAGCGGGAGGTGCGCGGACGGAGGTCGTCGTAGGTGAGCTTTGATGCGGTTGCTATGGCCATTATGAGTACCTGATCCGTGGGTCGAGCCAGGCGTAACTGACATCGACAAGGAGGTTAATGGACACGAGGACGGCCGCGAAGAAGAGGACAAGCCCCTGAACCTGCGGGTAGTCGCGGACGGTTACGGCGCTGAGGGTGAGGCTGCCGAGGCCTGGAAGCGAGAAAATCGACTCGAGCACGACGGTGCCGCCGAAGAGGACGCCAACCTGAAGCGCGAACAGGGTCGTCACGGGGATGAGTGCGTTGCGCAGGGCGTGTTTCACGACGACAGCGCGCTCGGAGAGACCTTTCGCCCGGCCGGTGCGAATGAAGTCCTGGCGGAGGACTTCGAGCATCGACGAGCGCATCACGCGGGCGAGGCTTGCGCTGAGCGCGAGGCCGAGGGCAAGAGCCGGCAGGTAGAGTTGCTCGATGTTCTTAAACGGATCGTCCCAGATATCGACGTAGCCCACGGGCGGGCTGTAGCCCCACCACTTCGCCGGAAAAACGATCAGCATCGTCCCCAGCCAGAAGCCCGGGAGGCTGAGCCAGCCGATCGTCAGGAAGCGCAAGACGTAGTCCAGCGGCGTGTCCTGGCGGAGCGCCGAAAAGATCCCAATGGGGATCGCCAGGGTGAGCGCGAAGAGGGTGCTCAGGAC
>JANXYE010000403.1 GCA_025350285.1 Chloroflexota bacterium | reverse complement strand
GTTCGGCTCGGTTGACGCCGAGGTGAAGCGCGGGCTGCCGTCGGGAGTTCGCGCAGAGAAGGCGAGCGCGTAGACCAGCGGCTTGAAGCTGCTGCCCGGCTGGCGGTGGGCCTGGGTGGCGCGGTTGAAGCCGGAGACGGTCGCGCCGTTTCCGCCGTAGACCGCCTTGATCAGCCGCCCGAGCCGCTTATCGCCCGTCGTCCCGTTGCTCATGCGGTTCATGACGTAGGCCAGGCCGACGCGGGCATCGAGGTCCCCCATCGCGAACGAGCCGCCCCAGCCGCCGTGGCCGAACGTGCGCGGGTTCGGGCTGATGGGCAGAGAGGGGCTGTTCAGCATGTAGCCGAGTCCCCAGCGCATCGGCCCGAGGACGATGTCCTTGTTCTCGATCTGGGTCTGGATGGCGGCTTCGATGGTCTCCGGGCGCATGATCCGCACCCCATCGACTTCGCCCCCACAGGCCAGCGCCGTCATCACGCGGGCGCAGGAGCGGGCGTTGCCCTGGCCGTTGCCAGCGGGGATCTCGGCGGCCCGCCAGGCGCGGGAGTTCGCCGCGACCTGCGTTGTGGCCGGGTTGGCGAGGGCGCGTTGGAGGGCGGCCTTCGCGCTCGTATCGGAGGGGTCTGGCGCTTCGGCGAGCGGCTGGGGGTTCTCCGGCGGGATCATCTCGGCCACGCGGCCCTCTTCGGATTCCGGCAGGCCGATCCAAAAGTCGGCGCCGAGCGGCTCCGCGACCTCCTCGCGGAAGAACGTGCCGAGGCTCTTGCCCGTGATCCGGCGCACGATTTCGCCCACGAGATAGCCAATGGTGAGCGCGTGGTAGCCGCTGCGCGTGCCCGGTTCCCAGAGCGGCGCCTGGGCGGCGAGGGCGCGGGCCATGCGGTCCCAGTCGTAGAGCGCTTCCGTTGGCAGCGGCTGGCTGATGCCCGCGAGCCCGGCCGTGTGGCTGAGGATGTACTTCACGGGCATCGTCTCTTTGCCCGCCTGCGCGAACTCGGGCCAGTACTTCGCCACCGGCTCGTTCACATCAAGCAGGCCACGATCCACGAGCATGTGCGCGCAGGTCACGGTCATCGCCTTGGTCGTGGACCAGACGTTGATGATCGTGTCGCGTTCCCACGGGCGCGTGCCGGCGCGGTCGGCCGTGCCACCCCAGAGATCGACGACGGTCTTGCCATCGACGGTCGCGCAGAAGGACGCCCCGGCCTCGTTTTCGACGTCGAAGTTCTTGGCGAAGGCGTCTTTCACGCGGCTGAAGCGGGGGTCGCAAGTTCCGTGGATTTCGGGGGTCGGCATGGCGGTCTCTCCGGTAGGGGTTATGCCGTGCACGATACGCCCTGGGCGGGTTACCGTGCCGCCGCTCAGAATGCAGGCAGTGGAGGCCGCCCCTGCCGTGGATCTCGATCGCCGTGGTGCTGGGCGCCGCCTTCGTGGTGCTCGTGGCCGTCGTCCTCTGGCGCCAGCTGGGACGAAACCCGCGCGTGCGGGACACCGGCAAGCGTCTCGGCAAGCTCTCCACGCGACGCAAGCTCAGGCTGGCCTGGGCGCTGTCACGCGATCGGAGGATTAGACGGCCGGTGCGGGCTATCCCGTTCTTCCTGTTGCTCTACCTCGCGATGCCGCTCGACATTGTGCCCGACTTCATCCCGGTGGTCGGCCAGCTGGATGACCTGCTGGTGCTCGCGATCGGGGCCGGGCTGATGATCCGGTTCACGCCGGCGGATGTCCTGGAGGAGCACCTGCGGCGGCTGGAGCAGGAGCAGGCCGAACGAGCCACCTCCGAAGGCGACCCACCAGCCGGCGCCTAACGGGGGGCCGCGATGACCGGCGAGCGCCTGCTAGCGGCGCTTGCGTATCACTGTGAGGCCCTCGGGGGCTTTCCACTACACGCCAACTAACCGAGCCAGGCTACAGCCAGAATCGCGGCCGAAAGGGTTACAGCGAGCGCAATGGTATTCGCGGCGAACGTCACGGTATTCCTCCAAACGTCCGGCTAAAAGAGCCAGATGAGCAGCAGGACGATGACGACGATCGTCAGAAGGCCGCCGCCGCCCCATGCGGCTGTGTGGGCGGATTCGTCCTGGATATCGGCTTTTGTGCGGAGATTCTTCAGCAGGTTCCTCATGGGAAACCCTCCAATTGGGGTTGCTGCCACTGTCGTCCTTCGGGCGTCCCGGGCGCGTCGCTTTAAGTGGCAGACCCCTTGCGGT
>JANXYE010000551.1 GCA_025350285.1 Chloroflexota bacterium | reverse complement strand
CGACTCTGCCCCTAAAGCTGGGACGCTCACGAACGTGTTGGCAGAACCGCATCAAGAACTTCTCGCGGATCCCCAACTCGGGGCGGCCGCGATCACCGAAGGAGGAGTCCATGATCATCATTGCCGGAACGATCGAAATCGACCCGGAGAAGCGCCAGGCGGCGCTGACAGCGGGCCGCGATCTCGAGGCTGCCACCCGCCGCCAGCCAGGCTGCCTGGACTACGTGTGGACCATCGATGGTCTCTCCGAATCCACGATCTACGTGTACGAACGATGGGAAAGCGAAGAGGCCTTGGCCGCGCATTTCAAAGGGCCGAACTACAACGGGATGCGCGCCGTCCTCGGGTCGTATGGTCTCCGCGGCGCCAACGTGGCCAAGCACCGCATCGACATCTCGGAGCCTGTCTACGATCCTGCGGGCACCCCGCGGCCGGACTTCTTCACCGCCCCCTGACCGTTCTTGCTCCCGGAGGTTGACCCACATGCTTACCAGAGTGGACGAATTCCCGGTCCATCAGACGACTGACACGTTTGCGGCCGTCCTGAGCGGGGACAAGCATTGGAACGACGGTCACTACATCTGCCTGTGTGATGTCGGCGGAAACGTGCAACTGGTTTCGACGGTCCGCCTCTACCAGAACAACGACGTCCTCGATGGCTTCGTCTGTATCCGCCACGGAGGCAAGCAACACAACTTCCGCGTCTCGCGGCGGCTCCGGCCGCAAATCGACCACTACGGCGCGGGGCCGCTTCGGATCGAACTGGTGGAGCCTATGAAAGCCATCCGCCTGGTGCTCGAGGACAACGCCTTCGGGATCGCCTGCGATGTCGTTTGTTACTCGGTTGGCGTCCCGTTTCACGGACCATTGAGCGCGCTCCGGATAGATGGCCGCCTCATCCATGAGCGCATGACCTACGAGATCGCCGGTCGGGTCGAGGGCTGGGTCGAGGTGGACGGCGAGCGATTCACGCTCTCCCGCGAGCGCGACGCGTTCTTCCGCAATCACTCCTGGGGCTTTCTCCCCGGGCGCGGGGGCCCGCGGTTGCATGGTGCGCCGGTCGCCGTTCCACCGGGCCCTCGCGGCCTGCGGAACTGGGTCCTTTATTCGATGCCCGACCACTCCGGGTTCTACGAGTTCATCGAAGATAACAACGGAGTGAAATGGTCCGGCGCGTACCGCGCCATTGATGGCACGTTTCAGCCTATGACCGGCGCGATCCTTCACGAAGACGGGAGCACCCCGGTGACGGGCGTAACCCACGACCTCCGGTTCTATGAGGGGAGCGCTCGTCTGCGGGGCGGGTCGATAACCATCTCGGACCGGGCGGAAGTGGAACGCACCTTCGAGATCGAAGACATGGGCTGGGTCTACTGCCAGGGCGGAGGTTACTTCGGCGGGTTCAAAGACCGGCTGGGCCAGGGCGTCTACCGTGGCGAGTACCACGAAGAGGGCGAAGTATGGGATTGTTCCCATCCCCTCAAGATCATCGAGAACGGCACAGAGATCGATTTCGGCACGCCGCTCGCCGAGAGCTTTGTCCGCCTGAAGATGGGCGACGCCGTCGGGCTCGCACACTTCGAGTGTGCAGCCGTCGGTCCTTATCCTCGCTATGGCCTCACGGGCCAGGGAGGGTCGTAGCGAGGTCCGTTCCGTGGGCGGGTCGTCGGACTCGAACATCGAATGTGAGCGCTCCGGTGACCACGGTGCCTCGAGCCGGTTCGGCTGAGCCCTGAACCGAGATGGATGACGTCGCTCTCGGATCGCGTGGAGGGCGCTGCTCGCGCGATTTCCCTGTATGTCTATGCCCGTCGGGCGCTAAATGCGAACCTGAATAAGCAGATTCACCACTGGACGAACATCGGCATGACCACGTGCACGTAGTCCGTCTCCCCCACTGGCCGGAAGACGCCCTGGCTGCTCGGGCTCGTCATCTCGACCGCTACCTTCTCCACCGAGAGCGCGTTCAACACGTCCTGCAGGTACCGGCTGTTGAACGCGATCTTCGCCGCGACTCACGGGTATCTGTCGTCTTTGATGGCGGGGATGGCATCGGAGCCGTGACCGTCCGCGGGACCGTTGAGTTCGTCGATGACCTGCCGTCGCTCGTCCGCGTCGTGTTGGCCGTTGGGAGGCGTGATGGGCTGAGCGAGGAACAGCTCGCCCAGCGCGTCCGGGCCGCCCGCCCGGGTGGCGAGTACGTCGCCCGCCTCAACCC
>JANXYE010000522.1 GCA_025350285.1 Chloroflexota bacterium | reverse complement strand
CCCGCGGCGCACCCGTCCGGTCTCTTCCATCACCTTGAGCACGGGATAGACCGCCGAGAACCCGCCCGCGATCCCCTCCGCCGCCGACACTTCGCGCGTCACCACGCCATAGCGCTCCAGTAATGTGTTGGCGAGTGAGTGTGCGCGGAGCGTCTCCCCCGGCCCGCCGGCGCGCTCCGGAAGCGCCCACCAGCGGCCCGCCGCCTCCGGCGGGATCGGGCTGCCGTTGCGTCTCGGGCCCGATGCCTGGTGTCGCGGGTAGGCCAGCGCCCGCACGGGGGCGAAGGTGTCGTTGGTCACATAGCCGGCCCAGGCCAGCTCCCAGAGCGCGTCGAGCACGTCCCGAGGCGACACCTTCGTCTCACGCACGATGTCCACGAAGAACAACGCCCCGCGTCCGCGCAGCACGTCGAGCACGGTCGCCGCCAGGTCGTGGGCCGGCATGAACTCCGCGGGTGGGGCCTCGCCGAGCTTCTCCCGCCGCAGCAACGCGACCCGACCGTCATCCCGCCCGAGCGTGCCGCGCCCCAGCCATACCACCTCGCCGGCCGCGCCCAGTTCGTCCAACAGCCGCGGCTGGTATTCGCGCACCCGCGCACTCAGCACCTCGCGTTCGAGGGTCGAAGCCGGCATTCCCAGGCCTTCGAGCTGGCCAACGACCTCTCTCAATCGGGTGATGCCCTCCGCGCCGCTCCCGACCCCCTGCCATGCGGCGAGGAAGCGCGCGTAGGCCGCCGCCGACACAGGTTCCACATCCTTTCGCAGACGCGCCAGCGACCGTCGCCGCAGTTGACGCAGGACATCGGCGTCGCACCACTCCCGCTCCACACCGCCGGGCCGGAAGTCTCCATGGACCAGCGTCCCGGCCGCCTCCAACTCCTCCAGCGATTCACGGATCACGCTTTCGGGCACGGCCCAGCGGCGGGCCACGTCGGCGGCGAGGAACGGCGCGTGGGTTCGCGCATACCGTGCGACCAGGCCAGCGAGCGCGTCAGCCGTCCGTCGCAAGAACGCCTCTGGCACACCCAGCGGCGGCGATACCCCGAGCCCATCGCGGTACCGCCCCGCGTCCTCCGCCGGGATCCAGCGCTCCTCCCCACCGATGCGCGCCAGGCAGGCCCGGTGCTGGGACTGCAACAGCAGCAGCCACTCGCGCGTCTGCTCGACCGCGGCGCCGCGGTCGCGGACCTCCGCCTCGGTCAGGTCCCCAATGCGCCGGAGCAGGTCGTGCGCCTGGTCCGCGTTCCTGGCCTTGCGCCCATCGGCGAGCGCCTGTAGCTCCAATTCGAGGTCGATGAGCGCGTCGGCGTCGAGCAACTCTCGCAGTTCGGCTTCGCCCAGCAGGTCGCGCAGCAGGTTACGGTCGAGCGTGAGCGCTTGCGCCCGCCGCTCAGCAAGAGGCGCATCGCCCTCGTACATATAGGCCGCGATGTAGTCGAACAGCAACGAACGGGCGAACGGAGAAGCGTCCTTCGTTTCGACGGGCACGACCCGGATCTCGCGGCTCCGAACCTGCTGGAGCACTTCCTGGAGCCCTGGGAGGTCGAACACGTCGCGCAAGCATTCCCGGTACGTCTCGAGGATGATCGGGAACGAGCCGTAGCGACTCGCTACGGCCAGCAAGTTGGCCGACCGCTGGCGCTGCAACCAGAGGGGCGAGCGCATCCCCGGCCGCCGGCGTGGGAGCAGGAGCGCCCGCCCCGCGTTCTCGCGAAAGTGCGACGCGAACAGCGGCGAGTCGGCCAGGCGGTTCACGACAAGTTCCTCGACCTCCTCGGGCGAGGGGAAGAAGAGCGACTCCGCTGGGGGCTCCTCGCCGCCAGCGAAGCGCACCGCGATCCCGTCGTCGCTCCAGAGGGTCTGAACGTCGAAGCCGCTGCGGTCGGCGAGCATCGCTTCGATCGCTTGCGCCCAGGGCGCGTGGACGCGGCCGCCGAACGGCGAAAGCAACACAACGCGCCAGTCACCGAGTTCGTCGCGGAACCGTTCGATGACGATTGTCCGGTCCGTCGGGAGCGCGCCCGTGGCCGCCTTCTCATCCGCCAGGTAGGCCAGCAGGTTGCGCGCCGCCAGTTCGTCCAGGTCATGCTCACTCGTGAGCTTCGCGATCGCCCGTTGCTCATCCCGGATCCCGTCCAGCTCACGCGTGAACGCCCCGATGGCCCGCCCGAACTCGTAAGGCCGCCCGATTCCGTCGCCCCTCCAAAATGGCATCTTCCCGGGCTCGCCGGGCGCCGGCGAAACGATCACCTGGTCCCGCGTAATCTGCTGGATCCTCCAGGTTGTCGCTCCGAGCATGAACGTTTCGCCCGGCCGGCTTTCATAAACCATCTCCTCGTCGAGTTCGCCCACGCGCGGCCCGCCCACGCCCAGAAACACACCGTAGAGCCCGCGATCCGGGATCGTGCCTGCGTTGACGAGCGCGATCGTCTTCGCATCGCGGCGGGAGGAGAGCGTGTTCGCCTCGCGGTCCCAGATAATGCGCGGCTTGAGGTCGGCGAACTCGTCGCTCGGATACTGGCCGGCGAGCATCGCCAAGACGCTCTCCAGCACCTCGCGGCTCATGCCCTGGAAGCTGTAGGCGCGCTTTACGAGCCGTTCGAGGTCGTCCACGGTCCAGTCGTCCGCGGCGCAAATGGCGACGATCTGCTGGGCCAGGACATCGACGCAATTGCGCGGGATCTCGGTCTTCTCGATAAGCCCCTTGCGCATGCGCTGAACCACGACGGCGCACTCCAGCAAGTCGCCGCGGAACTTCGGGAAGATGCGGCCGACGCTTACGGCATCCACCTGGTGGCCGGCCCGGCCGACGCGCTGCAGGCCGCGCGCGACCGATTTGGGCGACTCGACCTGGACGACGAGATCGACCGCCCCCATGTCGATGCCGAGTTCCAGCGAGCTCGTGCAGACGAGCCCGGGCAGCATCCCCGCCTTCAAGCGCTCCTCGATCTCGCCGCGCTGCTCCCGCGAGACCGAGCCGTGATGCGCCCGCAGCAGTTCCTCGCCCGCGAGTTCGTTGATGCGCAGCGCGAGCCGCTCCGCGAGCCGCCGATTGTTCACGAAGATGAGCGTCGAACGGTGCGCCC
This sequence comes from Chloroflexota bacterium, assembly GCA_025350285.1. GTDB lineage: Bacteria > Chloroflexota > Dehalococcoidia > Tepidiformales > Tepidiformaceae > JANXYE01. Next base: position 2,068 of record JANXYE010000522.1, on the reverse strand, counting down.
GGACAAGCTCCAGGAGTTGCGGGTAAATGGCTGGCCAGATAGACGGCCCGGCCCCCTCGTAGCCCGTACCAGTCAGGTTCCCGGCCGATTGCGGCATCGCGCTCAGATCAGGCCGGTCCATATCCTCAACCGGCACGATCACCTTCAGGTCGAGTTCCTTCGGGGCGCCCGCGTCCGCGATCCGCACCGGGCGGTCGCCGCCGAGGTACTTCGCAATCTCCTCAAGCGGCCGCTGCGTCGCCGAAAGTCCGATGCGCTGCACTGGCCGGCCGGTGAGCGCCTCAAGCCGCTCCAGCGAAAGCGCGAGGTGCACCCCGCGTTTCGTCGCGGCCATGGTGTGAATCTCATCCACGATCACCGTCTCGACCGTCCGCAACACCTCCCGCGAGCGCGAGGTGAGCATCAGGTAGAGCGATTCCGGCGTCGTGATCAGGATGTCCGGCGGGTCCTTGCGGATGTCCTCGCGCTCGCGCGCTGGCGTATCGCCGGTCCGCGTCGCCATCGTGATGTCCGGGGTGGGCAGACCTTCCCGGACCGCCGCCAGCCGCAGCCCAGCGAGCGGCGCCCGCAGGTTGCGTTCGACGTCATACGAAAGGGCTTTGAGCGGCGAGACATACAGCACCCGCACGCCGTCGCGCCTCGGCGTTCGTCTCCCCCTCGGCCCGTCCTTCCGTGGAAGGATCGGGAGAGGCGGCGGAGGGGCGAGGGCCAGCCGGTCGAGACACCAGAGGAACGCCGCCAGCGTCTTTCCGGACCCGGTCGGGGCAAGGAGCAAGGTGTGCGAGCCGCTCGCGATGGCCTCCCAGCCCGCCTCCTGGGCGCGCGTTGGGGCCGCGAACGCATCCCGGAACCAGCTCCGCGCGATCGGGCTGAAGAGGTCGAGGGCGGAGGCCGGTTCCATCAGGTGCATTGTGCCAGAACCGGGCTTGGTAGAACAGAAGTGCTACTTCTTGCTCTTCGCCCGCGCCACCGCGCGCTTCGGCTCCGCCGGCGGTAGAGCGTCGATCACGGGCGCCTCGGCCGGCATGGCGAGCGCCGGAAGCTTCGGTCCGGTGGTAATGAAGCCGAGCGGCCGGCGGGCATCGCCGCAGGGGTGCAACTCGACCCGGAAGATCGTCTGATAGGGGATGAACGCCTGCACGGGATGCCCGTGATCCTCCGTGGTCGTGTGCAAGGCCACCCAGGAATCGGACACCCCGGCAATGCCCCGGACGTAGTGCGTCGTGCCATCGACTGTCAGCAGTTCGACCACCGGCGTGTCGCACGTCACCTGGCTACGGAACGAAGCGATCGCTTGGGGGAGGAACTGTTGGAAGAACGCGCGGTCGAACGGGATGCCGTTTGGCGCCACTTGCTGGACCTGGGGGCTCATCGAAGGCGGCGGAGTGACGCCGGGCGGTAGGTAGATCACGCGAGAGGGCATTCCCATAGCGCAAGCCTACGCCGCCAGCCATCGGGCCGAAAGGGCGGCGTCTCCGCCCCAGCCAGCCGCTATAATCAACCGGAGTAACAGCTGCGAAGGAGCCCGACCATGGCGAGTGCACCAGCGGCCGTAGAGACCTGGCCCGACCTCCCCGAGCGGGACGGCTACGAGTACGTCGATGGTAAATGGGTGAAGATCCCGATGGGCGCAGAATCAACCTGGGTTTCAGGCGAACTCTTCGCCCGCCTTCGAGCGTATGGGCGCCGAAGGCGCACCGGCACCGCGCTTTCGCACGAGACAGGCTTTCAGATTTGGCCGACACACCCCAAGCCCTATCGGAAGCCGGACGGAGCTTTCGTTTCTATCGACAAGATTTCGGCAGAGACTATTCCCTTCAAGTTCGTCAACGTCGTGCCCGAGTTGGTCGTCGAAGTCATTTCTCCTTCGGATCGGGTCGAAGACGTCGAGGGAAAGCTGGGTGAGTACCGCGACGCGGGGATTCCGCTGATCTGGGTCATATACCCTCGGCAGCGCCGGGCTCATGTCTACCGACTCGATGGCTCCGCCAGGATCGTGGAAGAGGACGAGTACCTCGAAGGGGAGGACGTCCTCCCTGGCTTCCGCGTGCGACTGCGGGACATCCTT
>JANXYE010000509.1 GCA_025350285.1 Chloroflexota bacterium | reverse complement strand
CGACTGAACCAACTGGCCGCCGCCGCGGGCCCGGTCGAAGTCTGCATCGACGATCGGACTCCGGGCGTGATCGAGCTCGCGCTGGCCTGGAAGTCCGCGTCGGCGCGGGCGAACGGCTGGCTGGACGTCTTTTCGCGGCCGGTGACGGCGCGCCTCTACCGGGCGCTGCAGGAAGGCGGCTTGCAGTCCTTCACGACACTCCGAGCCGGTGGGCGGGTTGTCGCGGCGACCGCCGGTACTCGCTGGCAGGGGGCGTTCCACTACCGGTTCATCGCGAACGATCCGGCGTTCGTGCGTTACTCAGTCGGGACGGCGCTCATCCAGCACGAACTGGAGCAATCGTGCCGGGCGGGGGACCACGAGTTCGACTTTCAGATGGGCACGGAGGCGTACAAGCTCCGCTACTCGACGCACTACCGGCCCCTGCTCATGGTCCCGGCAACGCCGCCCGGCGGACGGGCATGGGCCTTGGCGCGGTTCGTGCCTCGCGGCCTCCGGCCGCCCTTGCGGCGCGCTATACTGCGGAGGTGACCACGAAGACGCGCGTCTCGCTCGAAGAGTTCCTGGCGATGCCAGAGACGAAGCCGTACCGCGAACTCATCGACGGCGAGGTGGTGGAGAAGGCCATGCCCGCACCCATGCACAGCCGCCTCGTGCCGCGCATCGCCTCTCAGTTGGTGGTCCATCTCGATGCCACGGGCGAAGCGGACGTTGACTCCGAGCTGCGTCACGCCGACATCGATCACGAGTGGGTTTTCCTTCCGGATATCTCCGTCACGAAGCGCGGCCGGCGGGCAGCACCGGCCGATGAGCCTCGCGGCCCTGTCCAAGTGATGCCCGACTTCGCCATCGAGGTGCTCTCCCCGGACGACGAACCCGGGCGTCTCACACGGCGCGTCTCGTACTACCTCCGTTCCGGGCTGACACTTATCTGGATCGTCGATCCAAAAGACGAATCGGTGACGGTGTTCGAACGCGGAGCTGAGCCGCGGGTGGTGCGCGCTCCGGAGCCGCTTTCGGCGTCGCCAGTGCTCGAAGGCTTCAGCCTGGACCTGGCGCGGCTGTTCGCGAGCTTGCACCAGTAGCGAACGTGGCTCGGTGGCCCGTGTGGGGCGCTATACTGCGGAGGTGACAACGAAGCCGCGCGTCTCGCTGAAGGAATTCCTGGCCTTGCCGGAGACGAAGCCCTACCGCGAACTCATCGACGGCGAGGTGGTGGAGAAAGCCATGCCAAACGCAATGCACGGCGCCCTTGTGAGCCAAATCCTCGCCGCCCTCGTCAACTTCTTGCGGGAGGAACCGATCGCCCGGGTCGAAACCGAGGTGCGGCACGCCGAACACGACAACGAATGGGTCTTCCTGCCCGACATCTCGATTACGAAGAAGGAGCGCCGTCCACCGCCCGCCGAAGAGTCGGGCCCAATTGAAGTGATGCCCGACCTGGCGATCGAGGTGCTTTCGCCGGACGATCGGCCGGGCCGGGTCGCGCAGCGCGTCAACTACTACCTGCGCGCGGGCGTCACGCTGGTGTGGATCGTGGACCCGGAGGACGAGTCGGTGACCGTCTTCGAACGCGGGGCCGAATCGCGCGTCGTAACCTCGCCGGACGAATTGACCGGCGAGCCAGTGCTGCCCGGATTCACGCTGGACCTCGGCCGCCTGTTCGCGACCCTGCACCAGTAGGAATGGCCGTTAGCTCTTGGCCATTGGCCGTTGCACCCGCGCTAGTAGCTAACAGCTTCGGGTGGTTCGCTAGATACGATGGCCGAAACCGACTCGACGCCCACGCCGCGCGGGACGGCCGGGTACCTCACTCCCTACCCCTACCTCGACCGCCTGCAGGAGAAAATGGAGGAGCGGCTCGCCCGGAAGGTGCCGGTGAAGGGCCGCTTTTGCGGCTTTTGCTACGCCCGCCTGCGCGAAACCGATACCGTCTGCCCCTTCTGCTCACACACCGTTGAGTTGGCCGGGACGGTAGATGAAATCCCGCAGCCGGTGCTCGCGGCGTACAAGGCGCGCCAGCGAAGCGAGGCCCTCTGGGTCTACCTGAGCGCGTTTGTTGGGCTCATCGCCGCATCGGTGCTGTTCGTCGTGATGGTCCTCTGGGGGCCAGGCATCCTCGGACACCCGGCGCTCGCGTTCACGGTGCTCATCGGGGGCGGCTACCTGCTCGCGCAGGTCACGGGGCCCATGCTCGGCGGGCAGGTCGGCTACCGCCGCGGCAGCCGCAAGCGGGACGAGCTCTGGGCGGCATGGTTGAAGCAGCGCGACGGGCCGTAGGAGCCGGGCGGCTCTGTCCGCCCTATCGCCGAATAATCTGGCCATTGGCCGCGAGCCGTTGGCGCGGGAGCTTGAACGCGATGGACTACCCAACAAAATCCTGGGCTGATGGGCGGCTCGAAGTGCGGGCTTCGCCGCTCGGAGGCGTGGGCGGCTTCGCGACCGCGCCCATCGCCGCCGGCGAAACGCTGCTCGTCCTCGGCGGAACGCCGCTCACGCAAGCCGAGATGGAGCGAACGCTGGCCGCGTATGTCGTGGCCGGGAAGTACTTCAACTCGATGCAGGTGGAAGAGGCGCTGCACCTGCAGCTGGAGGACGAGCTGCCCGTCCCCTTCAACCACTCCTGCGACTCGAACGCCTGGATGGAGGACGCGGTGACGGTGGTCGCGCGCCGGGACATAGAGGCAGGGGAGGAGGTGAGGGTGGACTACGCGCTCCAGACGGCGCAGCCGGTGGCGCTGCTGGAG
>JANXYE010000504.1 GCA_025350285.1 Chloroflexota bacterium | reverse complement strand
CAGGATGTGCTTCTCGAACTCGGGATGACCGTGCGCGAAGGAGACCTTGTCCATCCCGGCCTCACGGCGTCCGTGACGGCGGGCACGACGATCCGTTTGGACAAGGGCCGGACCGTGGCGCTGCGTCTTGATGGCAGGGATCAAACGCTCTACACCCTCCAACGCACCGTGAGCGACGTGGTCCGGATCATGGGCATCGAACTCGGCCCCGAGGACGTCGTCACTCCTCCCCTTGAGACGGTGCTCGCGAACGGCACGCAGGTCACCATCGCGCGGACGCGTGTCGAAGAGGTGGCGGAAGATCTGCCGATAGCGCCGGGAATCGTGGACCAGGGGGACCCAAGCGTGGCCCCCGGCAAGGTGACCCTCTACGAAGGGACGCCCGGTACGCTCGCCGTCCGCTGGGCGGTGACTTATAAGAACGGCGTGGAGACGGCGCGCACGGAGGCCGGCCGCGAGGTCAAGGTGGCGGCCGTCCCAACGCGGCGGGTCGTCGGAACGAAGGCCAGCGGACCGGCTTCGAAGCCCGTTCTGACGGTTGACACCGGTGCAGGCGCCGCGGGCTTTACCGGCGTGTATGCGCGCAAACTGACGGTCCAGACGACGTGGTACACAGCCGCCGAGGGCGCGTGGGCGGCCGACAGCCCGCACTACGGCACGACCAAGACGGGAGATCGCGTCGGCCCCGGCGTCTGCGCGGTCGATCCGAGCGTCATCCCGTTGTACACGCGTATGTATATTCCCGGCTACGGCTACTGCACCGCACTCGATACGGGAGGCGGCGTGCGCGGCGCGTTCGTCGATCTTGGCTATCCGGACGGGACAACCCAATCAGGTTGGGGAAGCCCCATCATCGAGATCTTCATCCTCGACTGAGCCCGGCCCACTGCTACCATCGGACGGTGCCCCGACGCCCGGTTTCGAACGCCCCGTTCGCTCGCAAGGCGCTCGGGCAACACTTCCTCCAGGATGGCGGCGTCCTGCGCGACATCGCCTCCGCCGTGCATGTCCCTGAACGCGGTGTGGTGGTGGAGATCGGCCCGGGTACGGGAGCGCTGACGGCGGAGCTGCTTGCCGCCGGACACCGGGTGGTGGCGATCGAGATCGAGGAACGGATGATCCGCATCCTTGGGAAGCGCTTCCCGGGCGAAGGCCGGCTGCGCGTCGTTGCGGGTGACGCCCGGGACGTTGACCTCGGCGCCATCCTTCCGCCGGGGACCCCGTTTGTGGTGGCGGGAAACCTGCCCTACTTCGCGGCGAACCCGATTATCCGCCATCTGCTCGAGAGCGAGCCGCTGCCCCGGGAGATGGTCGTCATGGTGCAAAAGGAGGTGGCGCGCGAGCTTGCCGCGCCGCCGGGCAGCCTTTCGCTGCTGGCCGTTTCGGTTCAGGTGTACGCCGAGGCGGAGGTCTTGTTCGATGTGCCACCGGAAGCCTTCGACCCGCCGCCCAGCGTTGTTTCGAGCGTCGTCTGGCTGCGGCTGCGGGACGAGCCGCTCGTGCCGCCCGCGCGCAATGCCGCCTTCTTCGAACTCGTGCGCAAGACCTTCCGCAACCCGCGCAAGCAGATCCACAACTCGCTCGCGCGGGGCGTGTGGCTGCCGCCGGGCGGCGCCGAGGCGGCTCTCAGTGGCGCCGGGATCGATGGGATGCGCCGGGCGGAGACGGTGACGATCCCAGAATGGTTGGCGTTGCTGGATGCGACCGAACGGATCCTCGCCGATGTCTGAGACGCTCTCTGCTCCCGCGCCGGCGAAGATCAATCTCGCGCTGGAGGTGCTCGGCCGGCGCGACGACGGCTTCCACGAGATCGCCACGATCCTGCAAACGCTGGAATTGAGTGACACGGTGACGCTGGCGTTCGGCGGAGTGCCCGGCGTCTCGGTGTCGGGGCCGTTCGCACCCGGCACCCCGTGCGACGAAACGAACCTCGCCTGGCGCGTCGCCGTGAGCCTCGCCGGGCGGCTGGGCCGCGACGTGAAGTCGTTGAGCATCCACCTGGAGAAGCGCATCCCGGCGGCCGGTGGCCTCGGTGGCGGAGCCTCGGACGCTGCTACGGCGCTGCGGCTGCTGCAAAGGGCCTGGCCCGAGGCGTCCAGTGAGGACCTTACGGCGGCCGCGCTGGCCGCCGGCAGCGACGAGGCGTTCTTCCTGGTTGGCGGGACGGCGCGTGCCCGGGGGCGCGGCGAGTGGGTGACGCCTCTGCCGCCTCTCCCTGAGCATGACGTGGTGATCTTTGTGCCACCTGGCTCCATCGAACGGAAGACCGCCCGCATGTTCGCGGCGCTTGGTCCGCTCCCGTTCGATTCCGGGTCGGTGACCGAGGCGTTCAGCGGGAGGCCGCCGGAGCGATTGGGAGCGAGCGACATCTACAACTCCTTCGAGCGCGTGGCCTTCGACCTCTTCCCGGAGCTAGCCGGGCTGTGGGAGGAGCTCGAAGCGCGCACCGGGGACGCGATCCGCCTGGCCGGGGCGGGGCCTGCGCTGTTCTGGATCGGGCCTCCGGGAGAAGGCCGCCGAATCGCCGAGGCGGCGGCGGGCGCCGCCTGCACGGTGATCGAAACGGCAACGGCGGGTGGACTTTGGAAGCCGTAATCGCGGGCTGGGTTGCCGGCTACGCCATGTCCATGCTCTCGACGCTGGCGATCGTGTTTCTGGCCGTAAAGTCCGATCTCGGCGCGGTCGGCCGTTGGTTCCCGGATACGAAACCGATGTTCATCGCCCTGCCCGCCTCGATGGGGACCGTCCTGATCTGGACGATCATTGGCCTGGTGATCGGCTCGCTCTACGACGTGCTGGAGCTGCGGGATCAGGCGAACTTCCTCGGCGGCCCGAGCGGGCCGCTGTTGGCCGGGCTGGGGGTTATGGCGGTTTTGCCGCTGCCGTTCCTGTTGCTGGTGCTGCGGCGCTACTGGTGGCTCTGGTGCGGGCTGTCGGCCTCGTTCGTGGGGCTGTTCGGCTGGCTGATGCCGCTATTGGCCGAAAGGTGGTAGCGTTAGATCCGAGCGAACCACCCCGGAGGGCCGCCCGCGTGCCAGGTACCGTCATCGATATGCACCTGCACACGCTCAAGGGCGCCTCGGATTCCATGCTCCACCCGGACGATCTGATCACCGAAGCGCTCCGTGTTGGGCTGACCGGGGTGAACATCACCGAACACGACCGGATGTGGGAATCGTGGGATCTCGCCCCCTTTCGCAAGCAGCACCCGGATATGTTCGTGAACAACGGTATGGAAGTATCGACGGACATGGGACATATCCTCGCGATCGGGCTGAAGGGCTACGCCTCGGGCATCCGGCGCCTCGAAAAGCTGCGCGAACTGGCGGACGAGCAGGGGGCCTTCCTGGTTGTCGCGCATCCCTTCCGCCACTTCTTCGATCCGGTCCATTTCAAGCGCGAAGGCAAGAAGCCGTTCGACCTTTCGCCGGAACAGGCCGCCAGGTTGCCGGTCTTCCAGCTCGTGCACGGCATCGAAGTCCTTAACGGCTGCAATACCCCGCGTGAGAACTATTTCGCCCTCAACGTGGCCAAGATCCTCGGGAAGCCCGGGACGGGCGGTTCCGATGCACATTCGACGCAGGGCATCGGCTACTTCGCGGCCGTGTTCGATGAGGCGCTCGAATCGCCGGAGCAGATGGTGGAAGAGATGCACAAGGGCCGCTTCCACCCCGGGCGGGGCCTGCCCCAGGGCAACCTGAACAACTACTGGGAAACCGCGGAGCCTATCCCGTTCTATGAGTAAGGGCGCGCAGCACGCGCCGGAGGAAGACTCCCATAGTGCGAGGCGCCAGTGGCTGCTAGTCGCCGGGATGTGCCTGATCGGCCTGCCCGGGCTGGTCCTTCGGTTCGCGAGCATTCACCCGGAGCCGATCATCGGGGCGGCCATCTTCGGCGTCGGCATTCTTGCCGCCGCGTTTCTCCTGAGCTGGGCGGCCGAGGCTTCTGAGGTCGATATCTCGCAGGGGCTCGCGCTCGCCCTGATCGCCCTGATCGCCGTGCTTCCCGAGTATGCGGTGGACGCCGTTCTCGCCTGGAAGGCGGGGGCCGACCCGGCTGAGGCCGAGAAGGGCCTCGCCATCGCGAATATGACCGGCGGGAACCGGCTCCTTATTGGCCTCGCCTGGCCGCTCGTCTTCGGCATCTTTTTCTATCGGTCCCGGCTGCGCGAACTGGTCGTCGATCGGCATCGTTCGCTCGAAATCGCGTTCCTGGCGGTCGCGACGATCTACGTGATCTTCATCCCCCTGCGCTCCCACGTGACCCTGGTGGACACGATCGTCCTCGTGACCATGTTCGTTCTCTACGTGTTTCTCACCGGCCGGCTGACGTCGGACGAAGAGGAAGTGCTGGTTGGCCCGGCGCGAACCATTGGCCACCTGCCGAAACGGCGGAGGCGCGTCACAATCATCCTGGCGCTGCTCTTCAGTGCGGGCGTGATCTTCGCCTCGGCGGAACCATTTGCCGAATCGCTCGGAGAAATAGGCCGAAAGTTCGGGCTGTCCGAGTTCCTGCTCATTCAGTGGCTGGCGCCGCTCGCTTCAGAGACGCCGGAGGTGTTGATCGCCTGCCTGCTCGCCTGGCGGGGCAAGGCCGCGAAAGGCATGGGCGTGCTCATCTCTTCGAAGGTGAACCAATGGACGCTGCTGATAGGCACGCTGCCGCTGGTCTTTGCTTTCTCCTCAGGTGACTGGGCGCTGACCGGCGGCCTGCCCCTAGATGACCGTCAGCGCGACGAAATCTTCCTCACGGCGGCCCAATCTGCCTTCGCGATCGCGGTCTTCGCGAACCTGAAGATGGGGTTCAAGGAGGCGGCGGCGCTCTTCATCCTCTTCGCTTCGCAACTCTTCATCACGAACGAGAACGTGCGGGTGTGGTACGCGGGGGGGTATTCGTTGCTGTGCGTGATCCTGCTTATCGCCGGCTGGCGGGACGTGCGTTCAACGGCGGTCACGGCCTGGCAACTGGTGCGCGGCGGAGAGACCGCCGCCAACGAGCCAAGGAGCCGAGGACCAGAAGTGGTCTGACCTCGGAGGGCTTTTCACCGGCTGGCGGGATGTGCGTTCGACGTCGGTCACGGCCGGGGATCTTGTGCGGTGCGAAGACGAACCTGCCGCCAAGGGGCCAAGACGCCAAGCGTTGGGAAGCGCCGAAATTTGTAGAACTTGGCCGCTTGGCCCCTTGGCGGCCAAGTCTGAAAGTGACCCCGAAACTGGACGGCTGGCCAGATCTGCGGCTTACTGGACAAATTGCCGCCGGAAGCGGACGCCGCCTCGGCCGGTACTTCACCAGGAGATCCCCGTGGACTTTCACGATTCCCCCGAACAGGCCGCCTGGCGGTCGAGTGTACGCACGTTTCTGAACGAAGAACTGCCGAAGGAGATTGCCGGCAAGAGCCCATACGACGCGAGCCCAGAACTGCGGCCCGCGTTCGAGAAGTGGCGTTCCGCGCTGACGCAGCTCGGGTGGATGGCTCCCGCCTGGCCGAAGGAGTACGGAGGCGCGTCTATGTCGGCCATGGACCAGTTCATCCTGAACCAGGAGTTCGCGGAGAACCGTGCACCGGGCCTCGGCGGCCTGGGTGTGATGATGCTTGGCCCTACGCTCATTTCGCACGGCAGCGAAGAGCAGAAGCGCCAGCACATTCCGCGCATCCTTGATGGATCGGTGCAATGGTGCCAGGGCTACAGCGAACCGGGCTCAGGTTCGGACCTCGCTTCGCTGCAGACGCGCGCCGTGCGCGATGGCGACGACTGGGTGCTCAACGGCCAGAAGATCTGGACGAGCCTGGCGCACATCGCCGACTGGTGCTTCTGCCTCGCGCGCACGGACCCGGACGCGCCGAAGCACCGCGGCATCACCTACTTCCTCGTCGACATGAAGACTCCGGGCATCACCGTACGGCCCCTCGTAAACATGGCGAACGGTCACGACTTCAACGAAGTCTTTTTCGAGGATGTCCGTGTTCCTTCGAAGAACATCATGGGCGAGGTGAACCGCGGCTGGTACGTCGGTACCACCACTCTGGACTTCGAGCGTTCATCCATCGGCAACAGTGTCGGCTCCCGCCAGGCGGTGGAGCGGAACGTCGCCTGGATGCGCGAGCACCGGGCCGAGATCGCCCCGACGGACTACGAAGCCGCGCGTCTGCAGTGGGCGGATCGCTGGATCGAGGTACAGACGGCGACGATGCTCGCCTACCGGATCATCTCGATGCAGGTCTCCGGCCAGATCCCGAACTACGAGTCGTCGATCGCGAAGCTGTTCAACACCGAACTCATCCAGCGCACGGCGCGGACGACCGCCAAGATGGTCGGCATGTGGGGCGACATTATCGACCCGATGGCGCCGATGCGCGGCCTGCCGGCGTTCGGCTACGTGAACCAGGTGCGCGAGACGATCGCCGGCGGGACGAGCGAGATCCAGCGGAACATCATCGCGACGCGTGGGCTCGGGCTGCCGCGGGCGTAGGGCGGCTTCGATCTTCCGCAACGCGGAGCGGGACGCGGTAGGATGGGTCGATGGGCATTACGACGGCCGATATCGAGCTTGTCAGCGCG
>JANXYE010000503.1 GCA_025350285.1 Chloroflexota bacterium | reverse complement strand
GCCCCGGTCGCCTCGAAGCGCTCGGCCAGGATGTCGAGATTCGGGGCCGCGGGCACTGTCACAGCTACCCGCAGGCCGCGCCGGGTGTACTCTCTCGCCAGGTCCACGCAGAGCGCTTCCATGCCGCCCACGGCGGTGGCGTTCACAACCAGCACCACTCGCGGTGTCCGCCGGGCAACCCGTCCCTGTTTCATCATCCTCCCCCGGCGGCGCGAACCACGACGTGCCAGCGCATCTTCTTTCGCCCTCCGGTCAGGCGCCAGAATCGAAGCCCGAGGCTGCCGTACACTCGTGCTTCGTGGACAAAAACAACAGGCGTGGTCGTCCTTCGGAGCGGGTGAGACTATCAGCGGGTGTCTCGTATGCGGGCGAAGCGACAGCGGCCGGCCTGGCCCTCGCCCTCGCGTGGCTGCCGCGTGCGCTCTGGAGGCCGACGTTCGATGCGGTTTTCGGGATCGCGCGGCTCGTGCGCCACAAACCGGAGCGCTGGCGCCAGCGCATGGTGCGCAAGTGGCTTCGTCCGCTCCCGGCCCTGTGCGCGCAGCGGCCCGGCGGTTGGCGCGTGTCCATTCGGCTGACGGGACGCGAACAGATCGACGCCGCTCTTGCGGCCGGCCGGGGCGCGATTCTCTGGGTCTCGCTCGACGCCGACGCCCCGAACATGGTCTCGAAGATGGCGTTCGCAGGCGCGGGCTTCCAGGTCAGCCACCTCAGCCGGCCGAACCACGGCTTTGGCGGGTCCCCGTTCCAGCGGCGGTACCTCAACCCGCTGGTCACGCGCGCCGAATCGCGCTTCCTCGCCGAGCGGATCGTCATCTCGGACGCTGCCCCGCTGGCCGCGATGCGCACCCTGCGCGCGCGGCTGACCGCCAACCACGTCGTCTCCATCATCGCCTTCAGCGGAGAGGCGAAGCGCGAGGTGGAGGTTACGGTCGAAGGGCAGTCCTTCCGCTTCCCGTCCGGCCCGGTCACGCTGGCGAGCCAGTCGGGAGCCTCGTTGCTGCCCATCTTTTGCGTCGAACGGAAGCCCGGCAAGTTCGAAGTACTCGTGGAACCGCCGCTTCCCGTCGCGCCACGGGCATCCGGCGCGGCGGATACTCGGCCCTACGAAGAGTTCGCGCGGCTCACCCTCCGCTACCGCGCCGAGCGCCGCCGCAAGTAGGTTTCGCCCGGAACCGCTATCATCGCCGTGCGGTGCGAACTACTAACTTCCATGCCGTCGGCCAGGCCGACGAACAGCGCGGCGCCGAATGATGACGTCGCGTGTCCTCGCCCGGATTTTCCGCCGCAACGCCGCGCGCCAGCGACGGCGACTGTCTTCCCTCGGCGTCGGCGCGGACCGTTACCGCCTGGCGTTCCTCGGCCAGCCCCGTCCCGCGCGCGGCCGGATCCTCTGCTATCACTCCATCGGCACTCCCGAATGGGGCGTCAATGACGTCACCCCGAAGCGCTTCGCCTCACATATCGAAGTGGCGTTCGCTGGCGGCCACAGCTTCGTCCCCGCGTCGCTCATCGCGGCCGGGAACGCCAGCCCCAGGGCTCTCGCCATCACCTTCGACGACGCCCTGGCGAGCGTCCGAAACGCCCTGCCCGTGCTCAGCGCGTACGGCATACCGTTCACCGTGTTCGTCGTCTCGGATTGGGCGGATGGCAAGGGTCGTTGGGCGGACGGACGTGCCCTATCGTGGCTTCAACTCGAAGAGATCACGAACTCTGGGGGCACGATCGGCAGCCATTCCGTAACGCACGCGAACTTCGGCCGCCTCTCGCCGGCCGCCGCCGCCGACGAACTGCAGCGCTCGCGGGAGACCATCAGCGCCCACCTCGGCCTCGCGCCCAGCGAGTTCGCGATCCCTTTCGGCCGCCGCCGGGATTGGCCGGAATCCGCTCAGCGGCTGGCGCTCGGCGCTGGCTACACGACGGTCTACGCGCAAAGCGAGGACCGGCGGCCCCCGGGCACGGTCCCGCGCACGTTCGTGACGCGTTGGGACACCGACCGGCTCCTGGCCGCCGCGCTCGACGGGAAGTTCGACGGCTGGGAGGAGTAGCCCGCCCTACCGGGCCGGGCCTCGGCTCGCGATCCGCGCGCGTACGGCCGCCCAGCGCCTGGCGTACGAACGGTGGCCCTTGATGTCGGGTTCGAAGCCCATCGCGAGATAGCCGCTGATCGCCGACACCCTACGGTCGTCCGTCAACAACACGACCGGCCGTTTCGGCAGAGCCCGCGCGGCTGCGAGGGCGGCCGCCGTGGAATGCATCCCGAGCCCTATCTCGCGATGCGCGGGGTGCCGCGCGACCCAGCCGATCTCCCACACGGCCCGCCCGCGAATCTCCCGATCGTACACTCCGGCCGTCGCCACGAGGTCATCGCCATGGACCACGAAGAGGACCGCTCCGTCGATGGCGCCCGCCGTCTCGCGGCCCAGGCGGGCCTCGTTCCACCGTCCCAGTTCGGCGTTCGCGTTCAATAGCCCGATCCACGCCTCACGGTCGCCGGGCAGCGCTGTCCGCAGGACGTATCCCGGCGGGAGGGGAGAGGCGGCTGGCGCGGCCCGTCCGCGGTACCGCATCAGGAGCTGGGGCGGACGCCGCCGGAGTGCACGCCGCAACCGCCGCCAGGCGCGCCGGAGGATGGGACGCTGGCCAGGTCGAGGGTTGGCTGCTCGGTCATCCACCGGACGCACACTACCCTCCTGGCACCAGCGTGGCGAAGGGCCCTGCCGCTACGGCACGGCAACGTCGAAGAAGAGAACCGGGTTGGCCAGGCCGTCGCCAACCTTGACTCCGCTCTCGGCCTGCGTCCCGTTCACGTAAACGCTCATCGCCGCGCCCGCCTGGTTGATGCAGGGCGGCACGTGGCCCGCTCCCCCGGCCGCGTAGTCGATGCGATACCCACCGGCGGCGGAGGTCACGGTTGCGGGCCCGTCCTGGCCGTCGAAACGGAGGCGCACGATGGTCCCCGCGGGTGCGTCCAGACCGCCGATCTTGAGATGTCCAAGGATGCTGTTCGGCGGAGCCGGGACTCCGGCCCCGGACGGGACGCAGTAGCCGTCCGAGGGCGGCGGCGGGGCCGGACGGGTCACGCCCGTATCGCGCGCCACGAAGGAGATGGTCGCCCGCCGTAGCATCGGCTCGGCCGCGTCCGTCCGGCCGAGCATGAACAAGGTGACACAACTCGCGGCGAAAACGGCCAACAGGGCACGGTTCATCTTCATCGACATAAGTGGCTCCCCGGTGCGTAGCGTGGCTGTGGAGTCGATCGAGGCCAGCGTTTGGAACTCCACCCGGCGGCGGGAGAGGGCCAGTGGCCTCCACGAAAGCGTACCACGCCGGGCGGGGTCATCGTGACTGCTCCCGTGAGGTCGCTGTTCCGGCGAGCGGTTCTCAGTCTGACACCTCATTTCGGCGGTAAGGATGGTCTACCCGCTCTCACCCCTCGCCGCGCAAAACTGTGAATCGCAGCCCACGGCCTGACGCGCATCGACCACTCGACTATGCTGGCGATGGAGGGCTGACGTGCTTCTGGCGGGGGACATCGGTGGCACCAAGACGGACCTGGCGCTGTTCACGGCGGAGGCCGGGCCTCGCGCACCCGTGGCGCAGGCGGAGTTCGAGAGCAAGCATTACCCGAACCTCCAGGCGATCGTGCGGGAGTTCGTCGCGAAGCATCCGGCGCCGATCGAACACGCCTGCTTCGACGTTGCCGGTCCGGTCATCGGCGGGCGCGCGACGATCACGAACCTTCCCTGGGTGGTCGATGCCGCTGAGCTGGCTCAGCAACTCGGCATCGCCAG
>JANXYE010000398.1 GCA_025350285.1 Chloroflexota bacterium | reverse complement strand
AGGAGCTTCCCGATTGTTTGGTCGGTCGCCGGCTCCGCCCTCCTCGCGGCCGCCGTCGGGCTCTTGCGCCGCCCACGCTCTAGCTAAGCCCGTCGGCCATTGACAACGGAAAGGGGCACTGTTGAATTCAACAGTGCCCTTTCGTCTGCCTCGCGAGAGTGTGGGTTAGGACGCTAGCCGCGCCAGCTCATCGCTGGCGGCTCCGCTTACGCCCAGCGCCACGCGCAGGCGGTTCTGGTGGCGGGCGATCACGATCTCCAAGGCGATCGCCCGTTCGTTCAGTGCGATGACGTCCCGCAGCTCGGGAATCCCCGTGCTGGTGCAGGTCGCCAGTAGACGCGCCGCCGTCCGCACAACCTCGTCGTGCGCCGCCGGATGCGAATCCGCCGCGGGGCAGCGTTCATCACATCCGACGTGTTCAGCAACCCCGTCCGCCGCCGCCCTGGCGAGGAGCGTGAAGCGGTCAAACCACGCGGCTGACGCCGATTCGTCGAACGGCAGTTCGCGCGCACGGCCCAAAGAGGCCCAGGCGGCGTAGAGCGGGTCCCCGCCACGGCGCTCCCTCCCCGACGCAAGCGGATAGGTACATGAGTAGACGTACGCCACGCCGGGCCTACTTTCCCGGGGCGCTGGCCGCCCCAACTGGCTGGCGATTCAGCCGCCGGACCTCTGCCTCGACGACCTCCAGTTCCATCCGCAGCCGGCGCGCGTACTCTTCAAGAGCGGATCCGCCATCGATGACTCCAGGACTGACCTGAGTGTTTCGCATATCGTCCTCCAATCGTCCGTCCCGCCTCGGCCTGGGCGGTCAGATTCCGCGCGATTGTCCGCCAGGGACAGTCTCGCCCGCCCGTCCTTGCCTCGGCCGAAAGGTTGCAAACCTGTAACGAACCGCCCGATCACCATCACCGCCGCGCCGCGCCGCGCCGTCGAACTCAGGGAAGCGGACGCGGAGCGAGACCACCGCGATCAGTGCTCAACGCCGTCCCCGGGGGGCGTTCACCGGCCCCGCGGCCTCCAGGCGGCGGGCCACCACCCCTCCGGGCGCCGAGCGGTAGGCCTCCAGCAGGTCATCCGCTACCCGTGCCACCGAGAAGTGCGCCCGGACGTGCGCGGCGGCAGCGGCCCCCAGTGCCCGGCGCAGCGACTCGTCCCTCACAAGCGAGGCCAGCGCCGCCGCGAGCGAAGCCGGGTTGTTCGGTTCAGCTCCGAGACCCGTCTCGCCCGGGACCACAGCCTCCTCTGGCCCGCAGAACGTGATCACCGGCGGCAGCCCGCGGGCCATCGCCTCCAGCAGCGCGATCGACATCGAACCGGCGGGTACGGCAAGCGCGAACACATCCATCGCATCGAGGAACGGTCCCGGCCCCGGCTGGTTGCCCGCGAACACGACGTCATCGCGCACGCCCAGTTCGCTCGCCAACGCTTCAAGCTCGGCGCGCTTCGGCCCGTCGCCGACCAGGAGGAGGCGGCAGGCCCGCTCCCGCCGCACAATGACGAACGCCTCAAGGAGCGTCTCCAGACCTTTGCCGTCCGCCAACCGCACGAGGCTGCCGATGACCGTCTCGTCCGGGCCGATACCCAGATCCGCCCGGACCGTCGCGCGCCCCGCTGCCCGCTCCTTCTCCGAACCTGACGGCGGCGGCACGCCGTTCAGCACGGCCGCGAAGTTCCGGCAGCGGATACCAACGCGCTCCCGTCTGAGCCCCGCGTTCCGCCGCGAAACAGCCACCACGATGTGCGCCGCCCTATCGAGCCAGCCCCGCATCAGGCGCTGCCGCCGTCCTGGATGTTCGCCGGGCACGTCGTGCTCCGTGATTGCCACCGTCGCGCGGGTGCAGAGGCGCGCCGTAAGGACGAACCCCAGCCCGCCGGTCGCCCCACCGGTGTGCAGGTGCACGACGTCCGGTTTCGCCTCCCGCAGGCTCCGTACCAGCTCAAACCACGTCCGCAGTTGCGCGGAGCGCCCGTCGCGGCCGTCCGTCGTGAGTCGCCGCACCTGCGCCCCCGCCGCGACCGCCCGCGCCGCAACCGGGTCGAGTTCCAATCCCCGCGGGATGATGACGCAGACCGCTATCCCGCGTCTCCGGTATTCGGCCGCCAGGTCGATGACGTGGGTCT
>JANXYE010000386.1 GCA_025350285.1 Chloroflexota bacterium | reverse complement strand
CAGGCGTGTGTCACGAAGATCGTGACCGAGTTCGCCCACCTGCTGCCGCGATTGATCGTGGGCGAGCTCATCGGCGTGCCGCAAGAAGACAACGCGCGCTTCAAGGAGTTCTTCGGCAAGCGCCTGGAGGAGATGGCGGCCATGGCGGCCGACCCCGAGGGCGCCTTTCAGCGAAGGGCAACGCAGGACGGCGAGCCGATCACGGAGTCGAAGTTCCTTTCCGACTACTTCCTCGACGCAATCGCCGAGCGCCGCACGCATCCTCGCAACGACATGATGAGCGACATGGCGAACGCGAAGTTCGCGGACGGCGAAGATGTGCCACTGGAGTCGATCGTGAGCATGATCACGTTGCTCTACGCGGCCGGCGGCGACGCCAACACGCCAGAGCTGATGTCGAACTCGATGCTGGTCCTCCTCCGTTACCCGGAGGTGATGACGGCCGTGCGGGCGGACCCTTCGCTGTTGGAGAACTTCATTGAAGAAGTGCTGCGCTTCGATACGCCGGTGCCGGGCGTCTTCCGGGTCGCTCTGCGGGACACGTCGGTCGGGGGCGTGCCGGTGAAGAAGGGCGAGAAGGTGATGGTCATCTACGGGTCGGCGAACCACGACGAAGGCCACTTCGAGGCGGCCGAAGAGTTCGACCTGATGCGTTCGTTTCGGCACCCGCACATGGCCTTTGGTCACGGCGCGCACTTCTGCCCGGGGGCCTCGCTCGCCCGCCTCGAAGGGCGCGTGGCAGTCGGGGAGATCCTGCGGCGGATGGGGAACATCCAGTTCGCGCCGGGCAACACGCTGCCCTACGTGCCATCGGTAATCCAGCGCATCCCGATTCGGCTGCGGCTGCTCTTCGAGAAGGCGTAGCCGTCACTCAGGAGAGATTTTACTCGCCCGTCCGCGAATCTTGCGGGCGCGGCCCCTCGGGGCCGTGCGTTCACGAACCAAGCCCATAGTCCGTTGCGGACCAGAGCGCCGGGGGTGGTACGCTCGCCCATCCGGGAGGAACAGGCGACCGTGACGGTCGCGCCTACAAGTCCGTGGGGTTAGGTGTATGGGCCCAGCCACGAGGCGATGCGGCGGCGCAGGCCCGGGGCGTCGAGGCCGTAGGCCTGGGCGTGTTCGGCGGGCGTGCCGTAGTGCCGGTGCTCACCGCGCGGGACGCCAATCGAGAGCAAACGGTGCGCCCGATCCGAAAGAGCCGACGAGACTTCGCCCGCGCTCGTGCCCTCCAGGTATGGCTCGACGAGGACGACCTTGGGGCACCTCACGGCCGCGCGCAGACCCGGCCCGTCGAACGGTCGGACCGTGCTGGTGTAGAGGATCGTGGCATCGCTGCCCGACAGCGCCTCCATAACCGGATCGAGCATCGGCCCAACGGCGATGACCGTGACCGCCCCCGGAGAGCCCGCACGCACGGTCGCCAGGCCAGGGCCGCTTGAGACCGGCCCGGCGTTCACCTGGTCCGAGAGGCGGATGTAAACCGGCTCGTCGGACTTGATGGCTTCGACGAGCGCTTCTTCAACTTCGTCGGCGTGCCCCGGGATAGTGATTCGCCAGCCCGGGAGCGTCGCCAGCAGGGCCACATCGCCCATACCCTGGTGCGTGCGGCCGTAGCCCGGCGTGTCGTACGAGGCGCCGGCGCTGACGAGGATGCCGCCCACGCCCTGGTGCGAAAAGTCGAGCTTCACCTGTTCGAAGGCGCGCTCGACGAGGAACGGGGCGAAGGAGTGGGCGATCGGCCGCATGCCTTCGAGGGCCATGCCGGCGGCGGCGCTGACCATCAACTGCTCACGAATGCCCACGTTGATGATGCGGTCCGGATGACGCGCCACCGCTCCGTTCGCGACGAACCGGTCAGTACTGATGTCCGCGAGGACGACAGCGACCCGCGGATTGGCATCGAGGGCGTCGCTGGCGACCTGGACGAAGCGGTTGCGCATGGAACGGGATTTCCTGCTCATGACTTCTGCTCCACAACGGCGACCACGGCGTGCGGGCGGCCGGGCTGATTGGCGGCGAAGGCAGCCTCGATCGCTGCGTGGTCGCGGCCGTCGATGGTCACGGCGGACCAGCCTTCATTGCTGAACCGGGTTGCTATCCCGCCGGGCCAGGCGAGTGAAGACGACTGGTTATCGACCACGACAGCGGTGACGCGGTCCAGGTCGAGGCGAGGGATGGCGGCGATCGCTTCGTGGTTGCTGCCTTCGTCCAGTTCGGCGTCTCCGAGCAGGCAGATGACGCGGGGCGCCAGGTTGCGCTGGGCGCGCAGAGCCAGGGCAACGCCCGTCCCGAGTGGCAGCCCGTGGCCAAGCGATCCGCTGGAAATCTCGACTCCCGGCACGAGCGTCCGGTCCGGGTGGAGGCCGAGCGGCGAGTCGTACTGGGCGAAGGTGGGCAGCCATTCGACCGGAAAGAACCCCTTCGCGGCGAGGACGGCGTAGTAGGCCATCGGCCCGTGACCTTTGGACAGGAGGAAGCGGTCGCGCCATCTGGCCCGGGGGTCGGCAGGGTCGATGCGGAGGATGCGGTCGTAGAGCACCCAGAGCACGTCGAGGGTCGAGGTGGAGCTCGCGGTATGCTTTTCGTCACCCGTCTGGAGGGTTAGGAGGGCCGGAAGGTCGGCGTAGGAGTACGGAGCGAGCTGACGCGGCGTTGCGGATGGCGGGGCTTCGAGGAGTTGCGGTGGCATGACGGGGACGGTACAACTTCAAGCGAACTTGAAGTCAATACCCGTAGGAAAAGAACCATGCGCGCTCTCCCTGACCAGATCACGATCAGCGAAGTCTCGAAACGAAGCGGCGTGGCGGCTTCCGCGTTGCGCTACTACGAGACGCTGGGGCTCATCAACGCGGAGCGCACGGAAGGGAACCAGCGGCGGTACCCGCGGGCCATCCTCCGGCGGGTCGCCGTTATCCAGGTCGCGCAGGGCCTCGGGCTTTCGCTGACGGAGATCGCGGCGGCCCTTGCCGCCCTGCCAGCCGGGCGAGGCCCCACGCCAGCCGATTGGGAGCGGATGGCGGACGCCTGGCGGGCTGGGCTGGAGGCGCGCATCGCTTCGCTGACGAAGCTGCGGGACAGCCTTTCGTCGTGCATCGGCTGCGGCTGCCTGTCGCTGGAAACTTGTGCGTTGTTCAACCGGGAGGACCGGGCGGCGGTGCGCGGGGCCGGGGCGCGATACTTGATGGGGGATAGGCCAGAGGGGTAAGGGGAGCGTCTGGCATGACACCGCTACGCCAGCGTCCTTCCCCGGAAGGACGCGACTCCACGCGGCCTGACGGCGGCGGCTACGCGAGACAGTTATCGGCGAGGCTGCTGAGGGCGACGCTCTTGCGGCCGCTGGCGACCATGTCCGGGAGATGGCCGTCCGTGAGGTAGCAGAACGAGAGCCCGGTCTCCGGGTCGCCCCAGGCAATTTGCCCGCCCGCCCCGTTGTGGCCGAAGGCGCGCGCCGAATTGTGCTTGCCGAAGCCCCGGGCGTGGGCGAAGCCGTCGTCGCCCGCCACGATGACGGTGAGCGCGCGGTTGATCGGGTGGCCCATCAGCGGTTCCTTGTGGAACTCCTTGGTGCGGACGGTCGTTGCGTAGTCGATCGTTTCGGGCTTGAGCACGCGCGTGCCGTTCCAGCCTTCGCCGCCGTTGACGAGCGCCTGGTAGAAGAGCGCGATATCGGCCGCGCGGGCGATACCGCCGCCGCCGGGGACGCCGACCGTGCGTTGCGCCGGTTCGTTGAAGCGGAGGATCGTCTCAGGGGTCGTTTCGCCCCAGCCGCCGGGCGGGGGTTCCGGCGGGCCCATGTACTTGCAATCGGCGACCCGGTCCTGCTCGCTATCCGGGAGGCCAACAAAGACGTTATCGAGCTGGAGCGGGTCGAGCAGCCGTTCGCGGATGTACGGGCGGAAGTCCTTGCCCGTGCGGCGTTCGAGGATCTCCATCAACACCCAGTGGGCGGAAGTGGCGTGGTACTGGTACTGCGTGCCCGGCTCCCAGTTCAGACGCCAGCGGGCCATCGCGCCGAGGCGCCCTTCGCGGGTGCCCCACTCGCGGGGGCCGAGTGGGGCTAGCGGGTAGCCGCCGATGTGCAACATCGTCTGCTCGACGGTGATGTTCTCTTTCCCGTTGGTCGCGAACTCAGGGATGATGTCGCCCACCTTCTCTTCGATGCGAAGGAGGCCGTCCTCGATCAGCACCCAGGTGGCGACGCCCGCGATCGCTTTCGTGCTGGAGAAGATGGAGTAGAGGGTGTCGCCGGTGGCGGGCTTCTCCTCGCCGCCCTGGACGGCGCGTCCGTACGTTTCGAAACGGGCGAGCTTGCCCTGACGAGCGACCGCCAACTGGCAGCTCGGCACCGTGCCGTCATCGACATCGCGCCTGGCGCGGGCGAAGAGAGCGTCGAGCTTTTCGGGGTCAATACCGAGGTCTTCGGGTTTCGGGGCGAGCGGAAGGTGGGACATATCGGCCTCCGGGGACGTATACGTCGGCACAATACGCGCCAGCTCAGACGCACGCACTCGACGGATCCGTTCCCCCTGGAACGGTGCTCAGATCCCGCTCATATCATGAAGTACGAGTGCTCGCTATCCTCCGGAAGGAGTGATAGGCGCT
>JANXYE010000376.1 GCA_025350285.1 Chloroflexota bacterium | reverse complement strand
GACTGGCCATGCAGGGTACCCTAGTAGGCCCTGCCGCAGGTGACAAACCAACGGACCGGACCCCCCGGCGCCGTAGCCCCGACCGGCTATCAACCTCGGGATAATCCTGATAGGATTCCGCCGCAATGAACGCGAGCGGGCTCCGCCCGATTAGGTTTCTGGCGCCCATCGCTGGCCTTGGGCTGCTGATCGCTTCGCTCGCCGTTGGCTCGATCGGGAGCGCCGCCGGTGAGCTCATCCAGAATGGCGCCTTCGAAGAGTGGGCAGGATCGACCCCGGCCGGCTGGTCGGCGTCGGGCGTGGTCGCACGGGTCAGCTCGCCTTCGGTGTCTGGTCAGGCTGCGAGTCTCGCGGATGGCGCAACGCTCAGCAGGACGGTCCCGGCGCAGGCTGGTTTCCACTATACCTTCAGCGTCGCCACCTCCGCCCCCGGCAGCGCCACGGCGGAACTGAGAGTCGTATTCCTCGACGCGGGATTGAGCCCCGCCGCCGCTCCCGTGTCGGTGCAACAGCCCGTGGGAGCCGGCTTCTCAACCCTCTCAACAAGCGGTGATGCTCCCTCCGGGGCTGCTTATGCCTCGTTCATGCTCATTGCTCGGGGAGGGACGGTCGTCTTCGACAACGCGTCCTTGGTGGAGGGTGGAGTTCCGCCGCCCACGGACACCCCCGCGCCGACAGATACACCGAGCCCGAGTCCCACGGCCACCGCCACCAGGGCGAAGCCGGCCACGGCAACGCCGCCACCACCCACGGCCACGAAAACGCCCCGGCCAACGGCTGTCGGCGCCACACCAACGGCGACGACTCCTGGAGGTGCGCCCGGCGGCGCCCCGCCGCCTCCGCCTGGTGGCGGCGGTGGGGCTGTCGCACCGCCGGCGGCTGGTGGCGCGGGCGGACTGCTGGTAAACGGCGACTTCGAAATCCTCGATGGCGACGAGCCGGCCTTCTGGGCGAAGTTTGGCGGCGACCTCTCCGCCGTCGAGTTCGCACACGGCGGAGCGCACGCCGCCAGCCTGCTTTCATCGACCGCATCGACGAAATGGATTTACCAGGTCGTGCCGGTGACGCCGGGCGCCTGGTACGAAGGATCGGCTTTCGTGCTCCTGCCATCGAGCGGGGGCGAAGCGTTTCTGAGGCTGTCCTGGTATGCCGCGAGCGATGGGAGCGGCATCGCTATCGACCAGTCAGACACCGAGCCAACTACCGCGGGCGCGTGGTCCTTGCACGCCAGCGCGCCCATCCAGGCTCCGGCCGGCGCCCACAGCCTGCGCTTTCGCCTCATGCTTCGCCCGAACGGCCCGAGCGCCGCGCTCTTCGATGACGCTCGACTTGTGGAGGTGCCCGCCCCGCCGGCTGCTACGCTCGTGGCAACGCCAACGGTTTCACCTGAATCACCCGGGACACCCGCGGCCGCCGGCCCGCCCGAGCCTTCCGTCTCCGCGACTCCCCACACCGCCAGCACCGCAACTCCAATCCGCCCGAAGCCCAATCCCTCAGGCGCCGCGAACCTCGGGCCACGTGCGCCCGCCGCCGGGCCAGCTACGCTCCGGCTTTCGGAAATCATGGCGGACCCAGAAGAGAGCGGGCGTGACAGCGCGTACGAATGGGTGGAGCTCTTCAACGCCGGGAGCGACCCGGTCGACCTGAAGGGCTGGAAGCTCGCGGACAGCAAGTCGGATGACGTGTTGCCGGCGGCTGTCGTGCCTCCCCGGGGGTTCGTCGTGGTGGCCGGCCGGAGCGCAACCTTCCCCGCCGAGGTGCTGGTCGCCCGTGTCACGGATGGCGAGCTGGGCAGCGGCTTGAACAACGGCGGCGAGACCGTCCGCCTCTTCGCCCCCACGGGTGAGGAAGTTGACGCCATTTCTTTCGGGTCTGACACGACGCTGTTCGACCCTGCGCCGCCGGCCCCTGGTGCGGGCCAGACGCTCGGGGCGCTGAGTCCCAGCGCCGACCCGTCGGCCGACAACTGGGCGGTGACAGATCGCCCAACCCCAGGCGAGGTCAACACCTTCCCGGCAAAGACGCTCATCACGAAGCAGGCGACGACCGGCCCGGTCGCTAACGTGCGGGCGACGGTGAATCCGGGAGGCCCGGCAGCCGCGGGGAGCGGAGCAAGCGTCCGCGAAGACTCCGGTTCGGACCGTTGGCTGCCGGGCGCTATCTTTGGTCTGGCCGCCGCTTTGGGTGGCGCGGTCGGTGTCCCGTACCTGGTCCGGGGCTGGAGGAGGCTCAAGCGTGGCGGTTGAACGGCTCCAAAAGATCCTCTCGAACGCAGGAGTGGCCTCTCGCCGCGTAGCCGAGGAGTTTATCCTCGCGGGACGCGTCGCGGTGAACGGCGTGACGCTGACCGCCCTGGGAGCGCGAGCCGACCCTGACAGTGACGAGGTTACGCTCGATGGCGTGCCGGTCCTACGCGGGAAGTACCGCTACTTCCTGCTGAACAAGCCTCGTGGCTTCGTGACGACCGCCAGCGACGAACTGGGCCGGGAAACCGTCCTGGATCTGGTGCCGATTGGGGACGTGGTCCTCCATCCGGTCGGACGCCTGGATGCCGACAGCGAAGGCTTGCTGATCCTGACGAACGACGGCCACCTGACGCGACTCCTCACCCATCCAAGCCACGAAGTCGAGAAAGAGTACCTCGTGGGCGTGGACGCGAACCCTTCGCGGGCGGACCTTGCACGTCTGGTGCGCGGCATCGATTCGGAAGGCGAGCGGCTGAGGGCGGCATCCATCTCGCTCGCGGCGGAACCCTCGGGTGACCTCCAACTGGATGGCGCCCCGCCCGCCGCCTGGCTGCTGGTGACGCTCAAGCAGGGCCGCAAACGCGAAATCCGCCGCATGCTCTCGGCCATCGGGCGGGATGTGCGGCTCCTGCGGCGCATCCGCGTGGGGCCGGTCCGGCTCAGTGATCTTGGAACAGGAGCGTTCCGGGAGCTGAGTGACGACGAGGTGCTCGCCCTCTATGCGGCCGGAAAGCGCGTCGAGTCCGCCCGTACAAGTCGTGTCTTGTAGCACCGCTGCCCCCTAAAGTTCCGTCGTGCGCTGTAACGACCGCCCATCGAGCCCAATCGCGATCGACGGCCCAGCCGCATCCGGCAAGTCGACCGTCGGCGAAGCGTTGGCGAAGCAACTCGGCTTCGCGTTCCTCGATACCGGGCTCATGTACCGGGCGTTCACGCTCGCGGCACTCCGGATCGGCCTCAGCGCGGAAGACCCGGACGCCTGCGGCAAGTTCGCCGAGGAACTCTCCCTTCGGGTCATCCCCGGAACCCGGACGCGAATCGAGCTCGGCGGGGAGGACATCACCGAACGCTTGCGCGACTCTGAGGTGGAAGCGAAGGTGAGCCGCTACAGCGCCATCCCGCGAGTTCGCGCGGCGATGGTTAGCAGCCAGCGGGCCCTGGCGCAGGGCGCACAGATTATCCTTGCGGGCCGGGACATTGGGACCGTGGTGCTTCCCGGCGCACCGCTGAAGCTGTTCCTCACCGCGTCGGAGGACGCGCGGGCCAAGCGCCGCGGCGAACAGACTGGGGCGGAGGACGACGCCCAGGCCAGGCACGACATCTCGCGGCGCGACCGGGTGGATTCCACGCGCACGGTCTCGCCGCTCAAGCCAGCTCCCGACGCCATTCTCATCGATACGACACACCTCAGCCTGGCTGAGGTCATCGACCTCGCCCTCGAGTACGCCCGATGCGCAAGAAGCTGACCTGGGCGACCTTCGTGCCCTACTTCTACTGGGGTGGGACGCATCTGCTCAGGGCGATCCTCGTCGTCGTCGCCCGGTGGAAGGCCCCCGGCCGAG
>JANXYE010000368.1 GCA_025350285.1 Chloroflexota bacterium | reverse complement strand
CGGAGCTTTGTTCGCTCCTACTGCGAGAAGTCCGGGACCACCACGGGTACCAGTGCCGAGGCGACCGAGGCCGTGGTGGTCGGGCTGGCGGCGAACCTCGAGGCGCTCGGGCGTCCGCTGTGCCCGTGCCGCTTCTATCCCGACAAGCAGGAAGAGGTGAAGCACCGCACCTGGATCTGCGCCTGTGACGACATGCAGGTGTACAAGTACTGCCACTGCCTGCTCTTCGTGAACGAGGACGGACTGCCGATCACCGAGTATCTGCCTGAAGACCACGAGGGCCGCGAGATCTACGGCGTGGTCGAAGACCCGACGCCCGATAAGGGCCGGGCGCTGGGCAAGGTCATGGAGCGCCAGGCCAAGGATTGAGCAACGACTCAGCGGTCGCCGGCGAGGGCAGCAGCCACCGCAGCGTGATCCTCCAGATCGATCATGGCGTGCATTGGCTGGGAAATCCACTTGAAGGTTCGGACCCGCTCGGCCCGTTCTTCTTCGGTGAGGAGCGCCTTGGCTGGCGCGTCTCCGAGCGCGTCCCGGAGCACGTCCGACAGCACCTCACTCACCGAGCGCTTCTCATCGACAGCGCGTTGCTCAAGAAATCCGAGGACATCATCGTCCAATTCAACGGTTACTCGTGTCATCTCACTTCGAGCATAGCTGATCGCCCGCGCTGAGGCGTCACGCCACGCCCAGCTCCGAGCGGATCAGGTCGCAAATCTCCAGCGTCGTCCCCTCGCCGGGAAGCGGGTACTGCATCTTGTTGATGGTGAGGGCGACGGCAAGACCGGCTTCGGGGTCGGCGAAGGCCATCGAACCGCCTGCGCCAGCATGCCCGAACGCCGTTTCGCGGGGCCCGCTTGGCCCGTGGATGCCGCCCTCTACGCCGCCCATCATGAACCCGATGCCCTTGTTGATCGGCGTCATGAGGACGCGGTCGGTTTCGCACGTCACGATGCGCTGCATCTGGGCGATGCGCCCGGGCGAGACCAGCCGCACGCCATCGATCGACCCGTCGCCGGCGAGCGCGGCGTACATCTTCGCGAGCGCCCGGGCGGTGAAGTGCCCGTTCCCGCTCGGCAGGCAGGCCTTGCGGAACGGCATGTGGTTGAAGTGCCGCCACATCGCCAGCGGCATCGCCTTGAACATGTCGTGGTCCGCCGGGATCGGGGCGCCTTCTCCGGCGGCGACGATTTCGAGCGTCGTCAGGCGGTCTTCGACCCCGTCCGGGATGCCGACGTACATCTC
Organism: Chloroflexota bacterium; assembly: GCA_025350285.1. Classification (GTDB taxonomy): domain Bacteria; phylum Chloroflexota; class Dehalococcoidia; order Tepidiformales; family Tepidiformaceae; genus JANXYE01. Next base: position 2,206 of record JANXYE010000368.1, on the reverse strand, counting down.
GTGCTGGACGCCGAGCGGGATCGCGACATTGTCGCGGATGACCTCCTTGATGTGCCTCCCGGTCGCGCCCTGGACGATTCCGCCCACGATCCAGCCGTAAGTGACGGCGTGGTAGCCGGTGGCCGTGCCCGGCTCCCAGGCGGGTACGCCCTCTTCCATCCGCCGGATGCCCGCCTCCCAATCGGTGATGTCGGCCACCTTGAACGGCTCGGGCATGGCATGCAGGCCGCACTGGTGGCTCATGGCCTGGGCGACGGTCACTTTGTCCTTGCCGTGCTGGGCGAAGGCCGGCCAGTACTTCGCTACCGGCGCGTCGTAGTCGATAAGCCCCTGGTCGGCGAGCTGGTGGAGCGCCAGCGCGGCGACCCCCTTGGTCGTCGAAAACGAGAGGAAAAGCGAGTCCGGGCGCACCGGACGAGGGTCGTCCGGCCCCATCTGGCCAGCACACACGTCGGCCACAACCTTGCCGTCTTTGTAGACACAGACTTGCGCGCCGATCTGCTGGCCTCCGGCGAGCTGGCGCTGGAGGAGGGCGTTGAGGGGAGTGTTCAGCGGGAGGTTCGTCATGCGAACGGACTATACCCGCGCGCGGCGCCGGGTGCTCCGGCGGCCCACTGGCGCTGGCGGAGGTGGCGATGTTGAATGGCAGGATGGTTCATCCTTGGCACGACATCCCAGTCCACCTGGCGGACATCGGCGAACATCTCCCGGTGGTCATCGAGATCCCGGCGGGGAGCAAGAACAAGTACGAACTCGACAAGGCAACCGGGCTGCTAAAGGTGGACCGGGTGCTGTACTCGTCGGTGCATTACCCGGCGAACTACGGATTCATCCCGCGCTCCTACTGCGACGACGGTGACCCGCTCGACGTGCTCGTGCTCGGCCAGGAGCCGGTGCCGCCGCTGACGCTGGTGTATGTGCGGCCGATCGGCGTGATGCACATGCGCGACCAGGGTAAGGCGGACGACAAGGTGCTCGCGGTGCACGTCAACGACCCGGCCGTGAACCACATCACGGAGCTCGCGGATGCGGCGCCGCACACGATGCTCGAAATCCGCCGCTTCTTCCTCGACTACAAGGTGCTCGAAGAGAAGGAGGTCGTCGTCGATCCGTTCGACGGCAGAGTGCGGGCGATTGCGGTCATCGAGCAGGCTTTGCGCGATTACCAGGCGCTCCCCGATCCACGGGCGCTCTTCCCCAACGAATGACGGCCTGCGGGTGGGTGGCCGTCAGATTTGCGCACGACGGGCACCGACCTGGTGCCGGCCGCCTCGCCGCGGGCTCCCAAAGACCGCTCCGTATCCGTCGCGGCTAGGATTGGCGTCGTGGGCCCGAGTCGGCGGGCGGCAATCCTAGCCGCGAGTGCGAACGAGCGGTTCGTTCACGCCCGTGCCACGCCCGACCCACCCAAAAATCTGACGCCCACCCCCCGGCCGGTTAACCCGTTTGGCAGGGGCGGGCGCCCGTCCTACACTCGGAAGGCGTCCCGCGGGCGGTGGAGGTAGAGGCATGACGGCCGCCGTCGCTGTGGATACGGAGTTCGAGACCGTTATCGGCCTCGAAGTGCATTGCCAACTCGTGACCAGGAGCAAGATGTTTTGCTCGTGCAGCACCGACTACTCGGGGGCCGAGCCGAACACGCACGTCTGCCCCGTCTGCCTCGGGATGCCCGGGACGCTGCCAGTGATCAACGAACGGGCGATCGAGTTCATCACGATGACCGGCCTGGCCTTGCATAGCGCAATCAGCGAATTCAGCAAATTCGACAGAAAGAACTACCCCTACCCGGACCTGATGAAGGGCTACCAAATCTCGCAGTTCGACCTGCCGGTCTGCCTCGGTGGCTGGCTTGAGGTGCAGGTCGAAGGCGAGGCGGCGAGGCGAATAGGCATCACGCGCGTCCACATGGAAGAGGATACGGCGCGCCTGATGCATCGCACCGACGCGATCACGGGCGAGGGCTACAGCCTGATCGATGTGAACCGCTCGGGCACGCCCCTGATGGAGATCGTGAGTGAGCCGGACATGCGTTCGCCGGCCGAGGCACGCGAGTACCTCGTGCGGCTACGGCAGATCCTGCGCTACATCGGCGTCAGCGAAGCGAACATGGAAGAGGGCAACTTCCGCTGCGACGCGAATGTTTCGCTACGTAAATGGGGCGCGCCAGAGTTCGGCTCAAAAGTCGAAGTGAAGAACATGAACAGCT
>JANXYE010000291.1 GCA_025350285.1 Chloroflexota bacterium | reverse complement strand
TTCTTTTAGTGGAATTAAAACGTCGGTTTCCAATTACCTGCACACGACGCCGCCCGGCCGGCGAGCCAAAGTGAAGGACATCGCGGCTTCTTTCCAAGAGGCTGTGGTGGATGTGATCGTGAAGAAAACGTTTGCCGCGGCGGAGACGCACGGCCACGGGAGCATCCTCGTCGCCAGCTGTCAGCGCATCGAGGTCTACCACCGCGGCGTTTGTGCCTGCGAAGCCGACTGGCAAGCCGAAGGCTGCGACGCACTCCTCCGGCTGGCGGAAGTGGCCGCCGGGCTCCATTCCCTCGTCCTCGGTGAAGAGCAGATCCTCGGGCAGGTGCGGACCGGCCTGGCGGGCGCCAGCGCCGACCTGAGGACCGCGGGCGACATCGCCCTCGCCGCGGCCCGCACCCTGCGCTCGGAAACGGGCTTCGATGCCCATTCCGGCCATCTCCTCGACCGGGCGTTGCGTCTCTCCGGCGTGCCGGCCACGGGCCGAATCGCCGTCATCGGCGCCGGGAGCATGGGCAAACTCGTGACCCAGCGCGCGCTCGAACTGGGCTTCGACGAGGTCGTGACCATCGGCCGTCAGCGGCCAACGGGCGCCTGGTGCGAAGGCCCCCGCCAGTCCACCGCCTCGCTCGCCGAACTCGCCGGTATCGGCCCGGTCGATGTGCTCGTGTCCTGCCTCGGCTCCTCCGCCGCCACCTTGACCGCCAGGGACTTGCCCGAGATCCGGGCGCTCGCCGTGGACCTCGGCACGCCGCATAACCTTGCCGCTGGCCTCGATGTGCCGCTCCTGACGGTGGCCGCGATGGTCGCCGAAGCGGGCGAGCGGCGCCACGCAAGCAGTCGCCGGACGGCCCTCCAGGCGCGGCTGCGCGAGCTGCTGGAGCATCGGCTCGAACTCGCCACGACCGATAGCCGCTCGGAACTCGGGCGTCTTCGCCTGGAAGTGGAGCGCGTGCGCCAGGCCGAGGTCGAACGCATCGGCCGGCTCCACCCGGAACTTCCTGCCCAAACGATCGAAACCATCACCCGCGCCCTCGTGAACCAGATTTTCCACCGTCCGACACAACGCCTGCGCGAGATCGACGACCGCGCCTTCGGGGCACGCTTCGTCGCCCTGTTCGCGGCCGAAGCGCCCGTGGATGCGGAGCCCTGCCCTTGACCAGCGCAACGCTCGTGCCCGTTAGCATCGAAGACCCGGTGAACAGGGCTATCCTCGCCGTCAGCGAAGACCGGATCGTTGGCTTCCGCCGCGACCCCCTCGGCGCAATCGCGGCCGATTCGGGCATCCCCGTCGAGGACGTGATCGAGCGGCTGCGGGCGATGCTCGAAGCCGGGGTCGTGCGGCGGGTCCGCCAAACGCTGCTTTCCACCAACCTCGCGGCCGGCGCGCTCGTCGCCTGGAACGTCCCCCAGGAGCGGTTGCACGCCGCCTTCGACGACCTCTCCCAGAACGACCCCTTTTCCGGGCATGTCGTCATCCGCTCGACGGACGGCGAAACGGCGGGCTCCCAGTACCGGCTCTGGACCACCCTCAAGGTGCCCCAGGGCTACTCCCTCGCAAAGCACGCGGACTACCTCGCGGACCGCATCGGGGCGCGCTCCTACCGCGCGATGCCGGCGAAGCGGCTGTTCGCGCTGGGCGTGGGCCACACCCGCCGGCGGCTCCTGGAGCCGGGCAGCCGGGCTGATTCAGCTTCAGAAGTGATCACCCAGGTGGTACAACTCGACGAACTGCAGTGGCGCGTGCTGACGGCGCTGAAGCGCGATTTCGCCCCCGCGGAACTCGTTTCGGATATCTGGGCGGGCCGCGCGACTGAGGCCGGCGTTTCGCTCGGGGTCTTCTACGACGTGGCCGAGGAACTGGAGCGGATGCGCGTTATCGGCCGCTTTTCAACCTTCCTCGAACACGTGAAGGAACTCTCGACCGGCGAACGCGTGACGCGCTATAACGGGCTCTTCCACTGGGCCGTGCCCGTCGGCATGGAGATCGCGGCCGGCCGTGAAGTCGGGCGTCACGACATCATCACCCACGCCTACTGGCGCGAAGGTGGGCCCGAGTTCGCGAATGTGAATGTGATGGCCGTTGCCCATGGCATGGAGAAGGACCGCGTCCTCGCCCACAAGGCCGCTATCGATGTGCACCTTGCGGAAGCGGGCATCGAAGTGAGCTACACAAACGTCTTCTGGGGCGGCCGCAGCGAGATCAAACCGTCCGAGGTCTCGCCGCTGGTCTATCGCGAATGGTGCGCGGCCAACGCCATCGACCCGGACCAGATGCGCCTGCCACCCGCGGAGGTCTCGTAATGGAATACCGCAAGATTCGCGGCACCGACCTCACCGTCTCGGCGGTCGGCTTCGGCGTCTGGACCGTCGGGACGACCTGGTGGGGCGTCAAGGAACGCTCGGTCGGCATCGCCCTGCTGCGACGCGCGTACGACCTCGGGATCACCTTTTTCGATACGGCGGACACCTACAGCAGCGGCGCCGCGGAGACGATCCTGTACGAAGCCCTGGGCGATGTGCGCGACAAGATCGTGATCGCCTCCAAGTTCGGCTACGACATCTATTCGAACCCCGAACGCCCGGGCCAGCAGGAGCGCCCCCACGATTGGTCGCCCGCCTACCTGCGCAAGGCGCTTGAGGGATCGCTCAAGCGGCTCGGGACGGACCACATCGACTTCTACCAGCTTCACAACCCGCGCATTGACGCGATCCGTAAGGATGACCTCTGGGCGGAACTAGAAAAGGCGAAGAACGAGGGCCTCATTGGCGCCTACGGGACCGCCCTCGGGCCAGCCTTCGACTTGCGCGAGGCGGACGAGGGCGTCGAGTCCATCCGCCTGCGGAAAGCGCCGCCGCAGGTGATTTACAACCTCTTCGAGCAGGGCATCGGGGCGGGCATCTTCCCCACCGCCCACGAACACGGCGTCTCGGTTCTGGTGCGCGTGCCCCACGCTTCTGGCCTGCTCGACGGCACGGTCAAAAGCGACACCCAGTTCGAACCCGGCGACCATCGCAACTGGCGCGTGACGACGAACGAAAAGCGCAAGGCCTGGCTCGAAGACGGGCTCGTGAAGCTGGAGCAGCTCACCTTCCTTGAGGACGGGCGCACGATCGGCCAGGCCGCCATCCAGTTCGTCTTGCACGAACCAGCGGTCGCCGCCGTCCTTCCGAACATCTACGACACGGCCGGGCTCGAAGAGTTCGCCGCCGCCATGGACGTGCCGCGTATCAGCGATACCGACTACGCCCGCGTCCAGTCGCTCCATGCCCGCAACTTCGACCTCGCACAATCCGCCGCGCTCTAGGAGACAGCCCATGGCCGACGAGCCCGCATCCGCAACCCATGCCCCTGCCCCCGGCCGCCCCCGCGGGCCGATGGTGGACCTCGACCCCAGCGGCCAGGTCACCTCGCGCGAGCCGGACCGGACGGTGCGTCAGTTCCTGAACTACGCCTTCTTCAAGCTCAACCCAGCTTTCCGGCGGCTCTCCCTGGACGAGCGCGGGGCGGCCGCCCAGGAGGTCATCTCACTCGTGCGGGAGTGGGAAGCGAGGGACGAGATCATCCTGCGGACCTACTCGCTCGTCGGGCTGCGGGCCGATTGCGACTTCATGATCTGGCGGATTTCGAACGACCCGGCCAACGTCCAGGCGATGCAAGCGGCCCTCAACGCGACCACCCTGGCGGGCTACCTCGAGCAGCCCTACAGCTTCACGTCGCTGCAGAAGCGGTCGCAGTACGTGAACCGTATCGAAGGCGCGGGTCACGGCGTTGAAATTCTGCCGGGCCAGGGCAAGTACCTATTCATCTATCCGTTCGTGAAGACGCGCGCCTGGTACAACCTTTCGCCCCACGCCCGCCAGGGGATGATGGACGAACACATCAACGCCGCCTCACAGTTCAAAGGCGTGCGCATCAACACGAGCTATTCGTACGGCATCGACGACCAGGAGTTCGTGGTCTCATTCGATTCGGACTATCCGCAGGAGTTTGTGGACCTCGTTGGCCGCCTGCGCTACACCGAGGCGAGCCTCTACACCCTCCGTGACACGCCAATGTTCACCTGTGCGAAGGCCGACATCGAAACGATCATGTCGCAGATAGCATGAGCGATGTGACGACATCTCCGAGCATCGGCCGGGCGTGGCTGGTCGGCGCGGGCCCCGGCGACCCGGGCCTGCTCACGCTCGCCGGCCGCGACGCTATCGCGGGCGCGGACGTGATCCTCTACGACGCGCTCGTGGCCCCGGCTATCCTGCGGCACGCGCGAGCGGACGCCGAACGGGTCTACGTCGGCAAGCGCGCTGGAGCACACGCCCTCAGCCAGGACGTGATCGAACAGCTGATCGTCGAGCACGCCCTCGCCGGGAAGCGCGTCTGCCGCCTGAAGGGCGGCGACCCGTTCGTCTTTGGCCGTGGCGGCGAAGAAGCGCTCGCTTGCCGGAGAGCCGGGGTGCCGTTCGTCATCGTGCCGGGCATCAGTTCGGCGCTGGCCGGGCCGGCTTATGCGGGCATCCCCGTGACGCACCGGCGCGTGGCCGAGCGTTTCACGGTGATGACCGGCCGCGAGGCGGGCGAGGAGGATTCCGGGGACGAACCACGCGACCCGGCGGCGGAGACGCTCGTTATCCTCATGGGAATGTCTACGCTAACAGAATCGCTCCAACAGCTCGTGGTTGACGGCCGCGACCCAGGCACACCAGCGGCCGCCGTGCGCTGGGGCACGCGCACGGACCAGCAGGTGGTGCGCGCCACCCTCGGCACGCTCGCGGCGCGGGTGCGAGAGGCAGGCCTCGGCTCGCCAGCGGCGATCGTCGTCGGCAACGTCGTCTCGCTGGCGGACGACCTTGCCTGGTTCACGCCGGGGCCGCTCGCCGGACGGAGCATCGTGGTCACGCGGTCGCGGGCGCAGGCCGGCACGTTGAGCGCATCACTGGAGGCACTCGGGGCGCACGTTGTGGAGGCCCCGGTCATCCGCCTGAAGCAGCGGAGCGGGGACGTGCTCCCCGAGGGCACGTGGGACTGGATCGTGTTCACCAGCGCGAACGGAGTCGAAGCGTTCTTTGCGGCGCTTAGTGACGCCGGGCGCGATGCCCGTTCGCTCGCCGGCACGCGCATCGCCGCCGTCGGCGACGCGACCGCGACGGCGCTGTCCGTCCGCGCGGTCCTGCCGGACTTCCTTCCGTCACGCGCGACGGGAGCCTGCCTGGGCGCTGAACTGCCTGTGGCTGACGGCGAGCGCGTTTTCTTCCCGGCGTCGATGCTCGCGGACGAAGGCCTCGCCGAGGCGCTCCGCGCACGCGGCGCGAGCGTCGAACAGGCTGCGTTCTACGACAACCTGCCGGAGCCCCTGGACGCCGAGGCCCTGCGTGAAACGCTGGAGGCGGACGCGATTACGTTCACCAGCGCCTCGACGGCCCAGTACCTTCGGCAGGCGCTCGGCGGCGCGGAGATTTCGCCCGCCACGAAGCTCGTCAGCATCGGGCCGAAGACGACCGAGGCCGTGCTTGCGGCCTTCGGGCGGGTCGATGCGGAAGCGGCCGAGCCGAACCTCGATTCGCTCGTCGCGGCCACGCGGGAGGCGCTTTCGTGACCGGTGGGAAGCGTGGTCTGCTGCTCGCGGGCCACGGCTCGCACCTCGACGCAAATTCCAGCGCGCCGATCTTCGCCCACGCGGCCCGCGTGCGGGCTCGCGGCTGCTACGACGAAGTCAAGGTCGCCTTCTGGAAGGAAGAGCCGGGACTCTCCCGCGCCTTCGACGCGTTCACAGCCGAGGACATCACCGTCGTACCGGTGTTTATCTCGTCTGGCTACTTCACCGAAGAGGTACTCCCGAGGGAACTCGGGCTGGCCACGGTGGGTCGAACGGTACGCTACGCCGCACCGGTCGGCGCCCACGGGGCCCTCGCGGCGGTGATTATCCAACGCGCCCGCGAAGCCGGGGCGGGACCCGCGGACGCGGTCGCGGTCCTCGGCCACGGCACGCCGCGCAACCCGAACTCGGAGAAGAACATCTACGCCCAGGCGGAGCGCGTGCGAACGTCCGGCGCGTTCGCCGAGGTGACGACCGTCTTCCTCGACCAGGAACCATCGATGCACAACGTCTTCGAGATGACGGCAGCGACGACCATCGTGGCGGTGCCGGTGTTCGTGGCTGACGGCTGGCACGTGGGTACGACCATCCCCGCGGACCTCGCCCTCGATGGGGCGGAGTTGCGCCGCGACGGTCGCACCTTGCGCTACGCCCGGGCGGTTGGCACCCACGAACTGGTGGCTGACGTGATCCTCGCGCTGGCAGCGGAGGCGCCCCTATGGACGAGCTGATGGCCAGCCACATCGGCGCGTTCATGCTCGGCCAGCTCACTATCTCGTTGAGCGAAGACGAGGCTGTGCTCGCCGGGCCGGGCCCTTGCCCTATCGATACCGAAGTCGTCGCGACCCCCGAGGCGATCCGCGAGTGGGTCCGCATCGACGCCCTGGGCCGCTACCGTCCCCTCTCCGGCGCGCGCACGCTGCGCCCGAACTGGCACGCGACGTTCGCCACGTTGGCGGCGCTCGATGAGGCAATCGAGGCCGTCTACCCGCTTGCCCAGGCGCACATCGCGGCCTGGGACGAGGGCACGCTTCGTGTCGTCGGACTCGATGAGGTCCTCGCCCGCCAGACCGGGCGCTACCGGTCAGCGGCGTCGCTTTCTCAAGAGGGCCGGGATCTGGCCAGTTCGCTCCTCTGCGCGGGTTGCGTACGCGTGCCCGTCTGGCGGCGAGACTACCCGGCCGCTGGCGAAATACCGTGTCCCGAACCGTGCAGCGTGCTTGTTTCCTACTGCCGTGAGGCCGTGTCCTGGGAAGAGGAGCACCCGGCGCCACGCGCCATCGACCCGCTCGTGCCCTTCGCCGCCTTCGAACAGCCGGGCAACGCCCTTCGTGAAACCTATCTCTACCTTCCTGGAGTCCCGTTGTGAGCAATGAATCGATCCGGGCCGCCGCGGCCGATCTCTTTCCCGGCGGCGTGAACAGCCCCGTGCGCTCGTTCCGTTCGGTCGGCGGAAACCCGGTGGCTATAGCCCGCGGCGAAGGCCCGTACACGTTCGATGCCGACGGCGCGCGCTACATCGACTACATCGCCGCGTTTGGGCCGCTCATCCTCGGCCACGCCCACCCCGCCATCGTGGCCGCGATCCAGCAGGCCGCGACAACGGGCACAGCTTTCGGGGCGCTCACACCTGGCGAGGTCGAACTCGGCCGGCGGGTTGTGGAGGCGACGGGCATGGAGCGCGTCCGCTTCGTGAACTCAGGCACGGAAGCGACCATGACGGCCATCCGCCTGGCCCGCGCGGCCACCGGGCGTGACATCATCGTGAAGTTCGACGGCTGCTACCACGGCCACGCCGACGGGCTCCTGGTGAAAGCGGGGAGCGGCGTCGCCACCCTCGGCCTGAGCGATTCGGCGGGCGTACCGGAGGCCATCGCCGGGCTCACGGCGGTGCTCCCCTATAACGACCCGGTGGCGCTTGAGGCGTGGTTCGCGGCGCATCCATCCGATACGGCGGCGGTCATCGTCGAATCGGTCGCGGCGAACATGGGCCTTGTGCCGCCAACCCCCGCCTTCCTCGAAGCGCTCCAGCGGGTACCGAAGGCCCATGGCGCCCTCCTCGTCGCGGACGAGGTGATCACCGGGTTTCGCATCCGCTACGGGCTTTCGAACCTGCTCCCCGGCGCCGACCTGGCCTGCCTCGGCAAGATTATCGGTGGCGGGCTGCCGGTCGGGGCGCTCGGCGGTAGAGCGGAGATCATGTCGCTACTGGCCCCCTCCGGGCCGGTCTACCAGGCTGGGACGTTGAGCGGAAACCCGCTGGTCATGGCCGCCGGCGTGGCGATGCTCGACGCCCTGGCTGATGGCGAAGCGCACAGGCGCGCTGAGGCGCTCGCCCGGCGGCTCGCAGACGGCCTGGCGGCGGCAATCGCCCTGGCTGAGATCCCGGCATCGGTCGTGCGCCTCGGCTCCATGCTGACCGTCTTCTTCCGCGCCTCGGCCCCGGCGGACTACGCGGAGGCGCGCGAATCAAACACCGCCGCGTTTGGCGCCTTCCACCGAAGCATGCTCGAACAGGGAATCATGCTGCCGCCCTCGCAGTTCGAAACCTGGTTCGTCTCGTCGTCCCACGGAGAAGCTGACATCGACGCGACGATCGCGGCCGCCCGGATCGCCCTCGCGGGGACCCGAGGCGTTTTGTGACCGCCCTTCGCATCGGCACGCGCGGGAGCAAGCTCGCGCTCATCCAGGCGGATTTCGTGGCGCGGCTCTTGCGCTCCGCCCATCCCGGGCTCGTGGTCGATCGGATCATTATCTCGACCGAGGGCGACCGCGACCAGGCGTCGTCTCTCGCGTCCGGGAGCAACGTAGGCTGGTTCACGAGCGCCCTCCAGGGCGCCCTCCAGCGCGGCGAGATCGACATCGCGGTGCATAGCTACAAAGACCTGCCGACGAAGCGTCCGGACGGGCTCGTGATCGCCGCCGTGCCCTCCCGCGAAGACCCACGCGACGCCTGGGTGAGCCGCGGGAATCTCTCTCTGGCCGCTTTGCCAGCGGGCGCGGTCGTTGGCAGCAGTTCGGTACGCCGCGTCGCCCAGCTGAGCGTGGCGCGGCCTGACCTGGACTACCGGCCCATCCGCGGGAACGTCGATACGCGCCTCGCCCAGGTCGCATCGGGGGCGTTCGAGGCGACGGTGCTCGCGCTCGCGGGGTTGAAGCGCCTCGGGCTCGAAGGGCGGGTTTCGCACGTCTTCGAGCTCGACGAGATGCTCCCCGCGCCGGCCCAGGGCGCGCTCGCCGTCGAGTGCCGCATCGACGACCTGGTCGCCCGGCCGGCGCTGGGGAGCATCCACGACGCTGAGATCGGGGCGTGCGTCGAGGCGGAGCGGTCGTTCCTCGCCGCCCTGGAGGGCGGGTGCACGTCACCCTCGGCGGCCTATTGCGTCCTGGTTGATGGCGAGCTTCGGCTGACGGCGCTCGTAGCTGACGACCGCGGCCTCCGCCGGACGCGGCGCAGCGGGACGCCGGAAGAGGCCGCGGAGATGGGCCGCGACGCGGCACGGGAACTGCTGACAGCCATGTAGCCGTGGCGGTCGG